>JALUTE010000321.1:7098-10590 GCA_027058255.1 Methyloligella sp.
GGGAGCTCGCGGGCCCCGAGCGCCAGCGCGTCGAGAGCTTGCTCGCCGCGGAGCCGGACCTGAGGGCGCGGCTGCGGATTTTCGAGCAGACGCGTGCGCCGCTCGCCGAGGCCTTCGAGCCGGTCAGGCGGGCGCCGCTTCCCGACCGCCTCGTTCGGGTGGTGCGCGAGGGCGGCCGGGGTCGGGAGAGTGAAAGCGCGAGGCGGACGCGCGCGAATCGCTCGGAAGCGGCCCGTGTCTCGGGCTTTCTCGCTCGGGCGACGGCTTTGCTCATGCCCCATGGCGTGCCGGGCTTTGCGGCCCTTGCCACGATCCTTCTGATGCTCGGGGTGGGACTGGGCTGGTGGATGGCAACGGGAGTGGAGGTGGATGGCAACGCAGGACTGGAAAGAAGGAAGGGCGATGCGATGCGGTCGGTGGTGGCGCTCGAGAAGGGCACGCTCGTGGCCCGCGGCCATTTGGCCCTCGCCCTGGAAAGCGTGAAGAGCGGCACCCGCCTCGTCTGGGCGAGCGGCGATGGGGACAAGTTGGCGATTCGCCCCAAGCTGACCTTCCGCGACATGAAGGGGCGCTATTGCCGCGAATATGAGATGGCGGCGACAGGGGAAGGCTATTTTTCCGGCGTTGCCTGCCGCACGGGCGGAGCCGATGGGACGTGGCGGCTTCTCGTTCACGCCCAGGGCATGCGGAACGGTGATCGGAACGTCCGGAGCGCCCTTCTGGAAGAGGCGCGTCCCGGCAGCGGGAAGCCGGCAGGCCGTCCGCAGCCGGATCCGGCCATCGATGCGGTGATTGAGGGCGTGCGGGCCGGCGATCCGCTGGGCAAGGAAGAGGAAGCCCGGGCCATGGCGCGGAAATGGGCTGTGGAGATGGCGCCGGCCGGGGAACGGTAGGGGTTCGAACGGGTGCCGTGCCGGGGGTCGGGAGCATGATGACATGACGGTTCGGCCTGGGCGCGGCGAGAGCCGGGACAACAATGCCCGCAAGATCGTGCAGCGCACACGATCGGGGCGCAAAGGAAGTACTGCGTAGCGTACTGCGTATCGGGAGTAGCGAGTAAAGAAGAAATCGAGAGCCTTCGCATGGCTCGCCAATGGGCGGGCTCGACGGAAGGTTCCACAGTTCTCCAGTGCCGGCCTCGGTGGGGCTAGCGCGCAGACCAACCCCTCGACGCCTTGTCGAGGCCGGCCTGGGGATCCGGGTGGCAGGCTCTGCCCGCCACCCATTTTGAAGGCCCGCTTGCGATGTTCAATCGGCCTCCCCGCTGCCGGAACACGTCAAGCGGGCCTTTCTTTGCCTGCCATATCCCTCTCATCTTGAAGCTCTCGGCAGGGCGCGGCGCCTGGCACCGCGGACCCCGTGTTGTTGCAGCATCCCTGTTGTCGCCTGCCCCCCCTTCACGTAAGCTGCGCGCGGTGATTCGGCCGCTCAGGGGGAAGTGTTCGCGCCCAAGTCTTGCCGGCAATGCCTTGTTGGGCGGTCATAGACAGGCACAGACGCTTGGGGAGGGAAGAGAATGTCGGACTGGATCAAGGAGTTCAAAGAGTTCGCCCTGAAGGGCAATGTCGTCGACATGGCGGTGGGCATCATCATCGGTGGCGCCTTCGGGACGATCGTCAAATCCATGGTCACCGACGTGCTCATGCCGCCCATTGGCAAGCTGCTCGGCGGCGTGAGCTTTTCCGACATGGCGATCAATCTCGGCAAGGGCGCCGATGGCAAGGACGTTCTCCTGAAATATGGCGCCTTCATCGACAATGTGATCTCCTTCCTGATCGTCGCCTTCTGCGTTTTCCTTCTGGTCAAGGGCATGAACCACATGAAGGCCCAGTTCGAGAAGGAGGAGGAGACGAAGGAGAAGGCGCCGCCCGCCCCGACCAAGACCGAGCTTCTCCTGGAGGAGATCCGCGACGCCCTGGTGAAGAAGTCCTGAACGGCGCTGCTGGCGGCGTGACACCCGGGATGAGAGAGGGCGGTGCGGCGCACGGGTGCCGCATCGCTCTCCTCTCTTGCGTCAGGCGTCGTTGCGACCAGCGGGGCCGGCGTGCGCGCGGGGCAGGGTGATGCGCACGCCGAGCCCGCCCAATGGCGCGGCATAGAGCTCCAGCGTGCCATGGCATTCGGCGACGACGGCCTTGGCGATGGCAAGGCCAAGCCCCGTGCCCGGGCTGTTCTCATCAAGACGCCGTCCCCGCTCCAGCACCCGCGCCCGGTCCTCCTCCGCGACGCCGGGACCATCGTCCTCCACGCACAGATGCACCCGGCCCGTGGCCGCTTCGGCCTGGCCGAGAATGCGCACGCGGCGCCTTGCCCATTTTCGGGCATTGTCCAGGAGATTGCCGAGAATCTCCGTGAGATCGTGGGCCTCGATGGCGGCGGTCAGCCCGTCCTCGATGCAAACCTCCCAGGAGAGCGCGTCTCCTCGCGGCAGCTTGGCCATGACATCCACGAGGCGGCGCACCGCCGGCGCGAGCTCGCCATGGCGGCGCACGCCGTGGCCGGCAGCCATGCGCGCCCTCGTGAGCTCCCGCTCCACATGGGCATGCATGGCCGTGATGTGCGCCTCGATCTCCCGGGCGATATCGTCTTGGCCGCGCTCGTCCAGTGCCCGCCCAATGGCTCTGAGCGCCGTGAGCGGGGTCTTGAGGCCATGGGCGAGATTGCCCGCCCGCTCGCGAGCCCGCTCGATCGACCGCTCCTGGGCATCGAGAAGCAGATTGACCTCCTCCACGAGCGGTGTGACCTCTTCGGGGAAACGGCCTTCCATCCGTCTGGCCGTGCCCTCGCGCACGCCGGCCAGTCGTCGTCGCACGGCCTCGAGCGGCTCGAGACCGAGGCGAAGTCCGGCCCAGCTCGCCAGAACGAGAACGAAGCCCAGCAGGCCGAGCGAGAGCACGAGCTCGCGGGCGAAGTCGCGGGTTGCCTTGGTGACCTCGCTGCGCTCCGTCGCGACCGCCAGAAGGAGCCGGATGCGCCGCTCGCCGCGCTTGACGCTGATGGCGCGCACGAGGGCGAGCAGGGGCGCGCCCTTCGGCCCCTCGAGCCTGTGCACATGTCCGCGCGCCGGATGGCCGGGCGGCTCCTCGAGCGTCAGCACCTCGTCCCAGAGCGAGCGCGAGCGCAGGCTCGGCGTCTTGCCCCGCTCCGCAACCTGCCAGTAGAGCCCGCTGAGTGGCTGGGCGAATCTCTGGTCCGCGAGCGGCGCGACGAGGCTGAGCGTGCCATCCGGCGCGATGTCGAGCGCGCCGACGAGCTGTCGCAGATGGTTGGAGAGCTCGCGCACGACACGGCGCTCCACATGCCGCTCGAACAGGATCGTCAGGCCGAAACCCGCAAGCGAGAGTGCAAGCGCCAGCGAAAGGGTGGCCGCGAGGGTGAGCCGGAATTTGAGCGAGCCCCATCTCATGGTTCTACGCACCTAGCGTGACGGCGGGCTTCACCGCGTGGGGCGAGCCAGAATTGACGGGCGGCGCCGAGCGCGCACGCTCTGGG
>JALUTE010000322.1 GCA_027058255.1 Methyloligella sp.
CCATCGCTCGCTCCACGCTCGCCCGTCGATCCGCCAGCCTCTCCCGACAGAGTCCTGCGGGCCCACTCTACGCACGCGCACCCCCTTTACCACGTCCCGGAAAGCACCACGGCTGGAGCGCGTGCGCGCCGTGGTCCGCGAAAACGGCCCGAAAGGACGCGGCCCATCGTCTCCCTGCTATCGCTGGGTGTGTTTTCCAAGAGGGTTGTTCACCCGGACCGGGGCCTTCAGGCTGATCGTTGCGAAGGGCAACGCGTTCCGCGATCGTGCCGCACCTTGGCGAATCGAGCCCGACCCGAGAGGCCCCCTAACCGCCCGACCCCTGGACCGCTCTTTCGCCGGATGACGGCGCCACCGGCCCGCGCCCCCGAGCCTCGTGCACGACGTTACGGGACGTGAGCCGGATCTCAGGCTTTCCATGGCGTCTCCGGAGCTTCCGGGGGCATTCCGGTTTCCTCCTCCGGCTCATCAAGCCGCGCCAGGCCGAAATCGTCGAGGATGGCATAGACCGAAGGCACCACCAGCAGCACCAGGACGGTGGCGGCCACCAGCCCGAACGCCAGCGAGCTGACCAGGGGGGTGAGGATCTGCGCCTGCAGGCTGCGCTCGGTGAGGATGGGCAGCAGCCCCGCGAAGGTGGTCATGGAGGTGAGCAGGATGGCCCGGAAACGGGCGCGCGAAGCCAGCGGAGCCGCCTCGCGCACGCTCGCCGTTTCGCCATGGAAGTGCTTGATGAAGTTCACCAGCAGGATGGAGTTGTTCACAACCACGCCGGAGAGCGCCACCAGCCCCAGCAGGGAGGGCATGGAGAAGTTCAGCCCCATGACGAGATGGCCGATGATCGCGCCGACGAAGGCGAACGGAATGATCGACATGACCATCACCGGCTCGACGTAGCTGCGGAACTGGAACGACAGCAGCAGGTAGATACCGATGATGCCGATGAGAAAACCCGACAGAATGGACCTTTGCGTCTTGCGCGCCTTGCGGTCGGCCCCTTCGAGCGACACCCGCACCCCCGGATACTTCTCCAGCAATTTCGGTACGAATGCCGCCATGGCGTTGCTGACGATCTCGTTGGCATTGGCGACGCGGCTGTCCACATCGCCGGTGATGGTGATGGCGCGCTGACCATTGATCCGGGTGATGCGGGAGTATCCGCGATCTGCCGTCACCTCCGCCACTGCCGTCAGCGGGATGAGCCGCCCGTCGGGCAGGGCGATGTCGAAATTGTCCAGATCGCCCACCGAATCCCGACCGCTCGCGGAGAGCTGCACGTCGATGTCTAAGGAATCACCGTCGCGCTGGACGGAATTCACAGTCATGGAGTGAAAGGCGGCCCGTAGCTGATCGGCCACCAGCCTACCGTCGAGCCCCAGCATGCGCGCACCGGGTTTCAGGCGGATGCGGAATTCCGGCTTGCCCGGGCGCAGATCGTCGGAAACGTCCACCGCGCCCACATAGCCCTTCAGCCAGGCCACAAGCGCGCTGGAGGCCGCCTTCATTTCCTTCAGGTCGTCGCCCTGGAGCCGGATCTCGATATCCAGCCCCGCTGGCCCGACCTTCGTCTCGGAGAAGCGGATCCACACCACGTCGGGCAGACCCTTCGTCTTCTCGCGCCATTTTGCGAGCACGTCCTCGATGCGAATGGTGCGGATCTCGGCATCCAGCAAATCGGCAGTGATGGTGGCCACGTGCGGGCCGGACTCGCCCGCCGTGTCATTGCGGTTGTATTCCACCGTGATGTTGCGCACGAGATCCTGCTCACCCGGCTGCCGGGGCTTTTCCTCGCGGTTGATGTCGCGCAGCGCCGCGATGGCGCCGGCGACTGTGCGCTCCGTCAGCTCCAGTGGCGAGCCAGCCGGCAGCAGAATGCGCGCCGCGATGGTATTGCCGTCAAGATCGGGAAAGGCCTCGAACTTGACCTTGCCGCCGGCCATCGCCGCCACTGCCAGCAGAAACAGCATGATCGACAAGCCGAACGTGAAGTAGCGCCAATTGACCGCGAAGCGGGCCACCGGCTCGACGACCTTCCGGCTGAAGGATTCCAGCCTGGCATTCATCCACTCCTGGAAGCGGCCGCCCATCGTCGCCGTTCTCGCCTTCTCCATGGTATGGAGCAAATGGTGTGGCAGGATGAGAAACGCCTCCACCAGCGAGACCGCCAGAACGAACAGCATGACGATGGGAATGACTCGCAGGATCTGGCCCAGATCGCCCTGCAGGAAGGCAAGGGAACCGAAGATCACTGCCGTGGTGATGAACGAGGCCAAGACCGAGGGCAACACCTGCGACACGCCGCTGATTGCCGCCCGAACCGGCGTCTTGCCCTTCGCCCTGTGGGCGGCGATGTTCTCCGATATGACGATGGCGTCGTCCATCAACAGGCCGATGACGATGAGCAGGCCGATCAGGGTCATCATGTTGATGGTCATGCCGCCCCACACCATCAGCAGCGCGCCACCGAGAAACGAGATGGGCAGGCCCATCGCCACCCAGAACGAGTAGCGCAGACCGAAGAACAGCCACAGCGTGACGAACACGAGGATCAGGCCCTGCACGGCGTTGGTCAGGATGAGGTTCAGCCGGTCGCGCACCAGCGAGGCCTGATCGTTGGTGATCTCCAGCACCACCCCCTTGGGCAGCCGCGCCTTTTCCTGTCCGATGAACGCCTTCACCGCGTCCACCACGCGCAGCACATCGTCCTGCGGCGTCTTGGTCACATCGAGAATGGCGGCCCGGCGCCCGTTGAACAGGTGCTTCTCCTCGTCCAGCTCAAACCGGTCGGTGATCTTTGCGATATCGCCGAGGCGCACCTCGCCACCCGTGGCACTGGCCACGACGACGATGCTCTCATAGTCCTGCGGCCGCTTGCCCTCGTCGGCATAGCGGATCAGGATGTCCCGCGCCCGTGTCTGCAGCGATCCGGCGGGCAGGTCGAAGCTGCTGCGCATGACCGCATTGGCCACGTCCCGCACCGAAAGGCCGAGGGCCCTGAGGCGCGCCGAATCCAGCGCGATGCGGATCTGATGGGTGGAAAACCCGCGCACCGTCACCTTGGGAATCTTGCCGGTCCGCTCCATCCGGTCCTTGATCTCTTCGGCCAGCATCTTCAGATCCACCGGCGAGGCGGCAGGGGCGGAAAGTGCCACGGAGGTGACGAAATCGCGGGTGCCGAGCTGCCGGATGACCGGCTTTTCCACCAGGTCGGGAAAGTCGTCGATGGCCTCCACCTCCGTCTTGATGTCGGAGGTGAACTTCTCGAAGTTGGCGCCTTCCGTCATTTCCACGGTCGTCCGCGCCACGTTCTCCTTGGCCACGCAGGTGATCTCGTGCACGCTGTCCACATTGTGCACGGCATCCTCGACGCGCTGGCAGATGGCCTGCTCCACGTCCCCGGGGCGGGCGCCGGGCCAGGCCACTGTCACCTCCACGTTTCGCGGCGCAATCCGCGGGAACGTCTCGCGTTGCATCTTCGGCAAGACCATCAGCCCCGCAGCGATGATGGCCAGCATCAGCAGGTTGGCGATCGTGGGGTGTGTGACGAAATAGCGTATCACCGCCTTCATCGGGCCTCGCTCCCTGCCGCGTCACGGATCACCATGCGGACCGTTTCTTCATCCATGACCGGCTTCAGGAGCTGCCCTTCCAGCGCCGGCGCCAGATCGCTGAGAACGATGCGCTCGCCCGGCTTCAGCCCCTCGCCCACGATCACCAGGTCCCGCAGCCGCGCCACGACCTTCACCGGGCGCACCTCAAGGCGGTTCTCGGCATTGACCACGAACACCCTGCCCCCGCGCACCGCCGCGCGCGGAATCGCCAGCACGCCCTCCACCTCGCGGGTGAGGATGTCCATGCGCACGAACATGCCCTTGGTCAGCGGCGGTTTTCGACCCGGCGTGACATGCGAGTAGGGATCGTCCACCTCGCCGACGACGCCCACCGTGCGGGTCTTGGGGTCGAACGTGTCGGAGAGGCGGGAGAAGCGCCCCTTCCACACCACCGGGGCGCCCCCCGCTTCCAGCCGGATCTCCACGGAGAGGCCCAGCTTGCGGATCAGCTCCCGCACCCTGTCCGCGCTGAGGGTCACATCAGCAGGAACGCCGGACACGAGCCGCATGATGGAGCGCATGCGCTGCAACGGATACTGCGCCTCGACTTCGGCCTTGGAAATATCGTCTGCGGCACCCAGTTGCTTGCCGACGGGAGCGAACTGTTCCACTTCCACACCCACCTGCGAGATCCGCCCGTCGAAGGGCATGCGGATGTGCGTGCGCTCGAGATTCAGCTTCGCCGTGGCAAGCTGGGAGCGGAACGTGACGAGCTGCTCCTGTAGCTCCTTGCGCTGCGCCGGGATGAGCCGCAGTGTATTCTCCAGCGACTGCACCAGCTTGCGCTGGGCGAGGAGCGCCTTGAGCGCCTGCTCCAGCGTGGTATCGGCCACCGTTCCCCGTTCCTTGAGCACCTTCTTGCGCTCGTAGTCTCTGCGCGTGATCTCCAGGGCCTCACGCTCCAGCTCCCGCAGGCTGCGGGTGTTGCTCTCGGTGATGTCCAGCTCTGCGAGCTTGGCCTCCGTGGCCCGGATGTTGGCTTCCGCCTGGGCGATGGCCAGCCGGTAGTCGTCCGGGGCGATGGTGATGATCTCCGTCCCGGCCGGAATGATGGCCCCCTTCTTCAGGTTCGGGTGGGTGTGGATGACCTTGCCGCCCACCTGGGCGATGGCATTCCACACGCGGGAGGGACGCACCGTTCCATAGCCGGTGATGCGCGGCTGCAGCGTAAGGGACCGAACGTCCATGACCCGCACCACCCGCGCCTCCTCCTGCGCCGCCTTGCGCGCCGGTGCCGGCCGGTTGTTCACGACGAAGGCCAGCACGGCAATGCCGACGGCCAGGGGCGGAATGAAAAGCAGCTTGCGCCACATGTGCCTATTGCTCCCGAAGAGATCCGTTCATGAAAAGTCCTCCGAGCGGAGGAAGGAGATCACCGGTTCGCAGCCCCTCGCCTGCGGGGAGAGTCCGCCTCAGGTGTTCGCGTGCGCCCGGCCACGCCGGGAGCTCGGGCTCCGGCCCCGCGCCCAAGCGCAGCCGCGGCTGGGAGCCATGTTACTCGTCTTTCCTCTACCGCAATCGGGACGCCATCGAGCGCGTGCTCTGACAGTTGCGAGACTTCCGCAGAATTGGCACGCGCTATGACCGCCTCTCTGCCAATGTCCTCGCAGCACTCCGTCTCGCCGCAACCGGGCGCTACTCGTGACGAGTCCAGAGTCTGAGGCACCGGAATCGCGTAGGTTTTCTCGCAAGATCGCGAGCTGTCGCAAGCGCCGCTCATCCCGAACCTGCCAAGGACGATACTCTCCTTCTGCCTGCCGTGCCAAGCTTTCAAAGCATGTCGGCATGCCCGACCGAGAGACGCCCCTGCAGCTCGACCACTATCTGGCGGCTCTGTGCACCCGGCTGGCACGGGACGCCGGCCTCTGGCCCCTGCCGCCCGTCATGGCGATGGTCCTCCTCCCTGTGGCCGCCGCCTCTGCCTCTCCGGCCCCCATGTCGCGACAACAACACAGGCCACGCACAATTATTCCTGTGTTTACAGTCTCTTGTGGAACAGCGTTGCGTTTAGGTCACGCACCTTCAACGCGTCGCAGAAAGAGCTGGTCTAATTCGTTGACGACGTGTCACTTGGTTTGGTACACAACCCCCGTTATCTGCGCCAAGCGATGTCGGTTACGATGTCCCTGTCGGGGGAGGGCGGTGTGCGTAAGTATGTTCTGCTTTCGCTGGACCTCGTTTGGGTCGCGTTGTCACCGGCCATCGCGCTTTTGGTCCGCGGCAATTTCGATTTCCAGATCAATGCGTTGGATAAGGTTCTGCCCTATACGGCGATGACCGTGGCGGCCGCGGCGTTGGTCTTTCTGGCTGCGGGTCTGCACACGCGCATCTGGCGCTATACCTCGCTCGGCGACATCCTTCGCGTCATGGCGGCCACGACCGTTGCCATGGGCATCGCCCTTTTCGCCGCCTTCGCCTAGAACCGCCTCGACGGCGTCTCCCGCGCCCTGCCCCTCATCCAGTGGCTGGTCATGGTGGCCGGGCTCGCGGGCATGCGCGTGGCGGTCCGGCTCATTCGCGGGCGCCGGCCCCGCACCCCCCTGAAAAGCACCACGCCGAGCCCCGTCGAGCACGTGCTCGTCGTCGGCCTCAACCCGGTCACCGAGCTCTACCTGCGCTCGGTGAGGAGCTTCGCGACGGGCCGCATCGCGGTCGCCGGCATCCTGGCCGAGGGGCTGCCGCTCAAGGGCCGTGTCATCCAGTTCCACAAGATCCTGGGCACGCCGGAGGAGCTGCGCACGGTCCTGCGCGACCAGGAGGTGCACGGAATTGCCGTCAACCGGATCGTCGTCACCGAGCCCTTCGAGGCACTCTCGGAGGAGGCGCGCGAGGCCCTGCTCTGGGCCGAGAAGGCGCGCGACATCACCCTCGATTTCTTCGGCGAGCGGCTAGGCCTTTTCGAGCCCGCCGCCGCTCCTGGCACCGCACCGGGCGCGCCCGCGGCCAATGGCGACGGCCGACCCGCCAATGGCGACGGAAATGATGCCGGCAAAGATGGCGTGCCCGGCCGGGCCCTCGACGGCCTCGTGCCCGCGCTCGCTCCGAATGATCCGGCGGGCGGGGGCGACCAACGGGCCTTTGTCAGCGCCTATGGCGCCGGCCGGCTGAAGCGCCTCGTCGACTTCGTGGCGGCGGGGGCCTCCATCCTTCTTCTGGCGCCGCTCCTGGCGCTTCTCTCCGGGCTCGTCGCCCTCGGCCTCGGCCTGCCGCTCACCTTCTGGCAGTCGCGTCCGGGCCGCTTCGGCCGCCCTTTCCGGCTCTACAAGTTCCGCAGCTTCCGCCCACCCCATGACGAGGCCGGGCGGCCACTCTCGGAGGCCGAGCGCGAGACGGCCGTCGGGCGTTTGCTTCGCCGCTTCCGCCTCGACGAGCTGCCGCAGCTCTACAACATTCTCGTGGGCGAGATGTCCTTCGTCGGCCCCCGTCCGCTCCTGCCCGTGGACCAGCCACCCGTCGAGGCGCTGGGCGGCACGAGCGAGGCGCGCCTGGCGGTACGCCCGGGCCTCACCGGCTGGGCGCAGGTGAATGGCGGGCGCGACATGTCGGCCGAGGACAAGATGGTGCTCGATCTCTGGTATGTCCAGAACGCCTCCCTGGCGCTCGACATCCGGATTCTCTGGCGCACCCTGCTCATGGTGCTCCTCGGCGAGCGCATGAATGGCAGGGCGGTGCACGAGGCCTGGGCGGGCCTCGGCCTGAAGCGTCCCATCACCCTGCCGCATCTGGCGGTGGAGCCGGAGCCGGCCCGGGCCTCGGTGCCCGCGGTCGAGCCCCTGCCCGAGCCCGGGCCCGAAGGCGTGGCCGTCGCGCCCGTGCCTGCCGGCACCGCGATGGCGCATCATCCTTCGGGCAGGGAGGCGGCATGAGGCGGGGCCGGCGCCATGTCGCAGCGCCTTTGATGAATGTTTCGTTTCGATCGGACAGGCGGCGAAGGTGCGAGCGATCCGGCTTCGTCGACCGCCGATCGTTGCCACAGCCGGCCCGCCCGCGAGCGGAGCCGGGCGTGGCGCAGGAGGATGACGGCCGGTCGGAGCCGATGAGCTGCGATCGTTCGCCATCTGAAGAGCGGCTCTTCTCCGGGTGGCCTCCAGCGGCTATTCTGAGAAGGTGACAACGAGAAGGCTGACCCGAGGCGTTTTGCCCTGAGGACGGCGTCTTGTGAGGGACTGCGTATTGCGTACTGGGGGGCGAGTCACCCGGTGTGCGGTAGCGTTTGCCAACTGGCCGGGCCGGAGCACCGGGCACGGCTCACTCATCGCAGCATTCGCCCGCGACTTTCGCCAATTCCTTTCTCCGTGAGAGCTCCTTTCTCGACGAGAGCGAACAACGAGACGAGGCGCCGCCGCTCGGCCCTCTCCGCCATCGCCATCGCCGGCCTCCTGGTCGCCGCACTCGCCGTCCCGCCCGCACGGGCTGGCGAGTCCACGGCGAAAGCGGGCGTGCCCGCACCCGCCATTCCGCCTGCGCTGGCCGCGCGCATGGACAAGGAGAGGGCCGCCCGCAAGGCCTGCAAACAGGCGATCTGCCGCCTCCTCCTCCAGCGCAAGAGCGCCGACGGCAGCGCGACGGGCACGCTCACCTGCGACGTGGTCAAGACCTGGCTCAAATCGACCATCGAGAGGAAGATCCTGCGCGGCAAGCTCTCCTGGCCGTGGGAGAACGCCCAGTGCAAGACGCGGCTCCGGCTCGACCGCGCGGCGCTGGCCAGCGCCCGCGCGCCCGGCAAGCACACCATCAAGCTCGCCAAGCATGTGATCGCCTGCTCCCTCGACCGCGGCGCCGGCAAGCGCTTCGACGTCTCCCTCGCCGTCGCGCCAGAGGTGACGTTCACGGGCGGCAAGGCCACGGCGGTGGCCATGCACTGGTCCGACATCAAGGCCCCCACGCTCGCCAAGGGCGTCATCTGGTCCGGCACCAAGCTCGACAATGCCCTGGGCGTGCTCGAAGGCTCCATGATCGACGCCATCGGCCACTTCCTCGACGTGTCCTGCAAGGAGGTGGGGGTGGGGACAGAGCGTTAGAGTCTGCCATGGATGCGATCGCCCCGGCTCTCGAGCGCGACGCCGCCATGACGCGTGCGTGCGCCCGCCTGCGCGCCTGGATCGAGGCTGAGGGTTTTCGTGGCTGGGACCCCTATGATGGCCTCAACAGCCCCGTCCTCAAGGCCGCAACTCTCGGGCTGAAATGGCCGCGCATCGCCGCCATCCAGGCGATGAAGCGCAGCCCCGTCAACCTGCGCCCCTTCCTTCTGGTGCGCAAGGGCTACAACCCCAAGGGGCTCGGGCTCTTTCTCTGGGGCTATGCCAAACTCTTTGCAGCCAGCGACGGCCGGGACGACGCGGCGCGCGATCGGGCCTTCGAGCTCTTGGGCCTCCTCGAGAGCTGCCGGGCCGAGACGGCGCACGGCAAGGGCTGGGGCTACAATTTCGATTGGCAGTCGCGGGCGTTCTATGTCCCGAAGGGCACGCCGACGATCGTCAACTCGTCTTTCATCGGCCATGCGCTTCTCGACGCCTTTGCCCATATCGGCGACGAGCGGTTCCTGGCGCTGGCCCTGCCGATCCGCGACTTCATCCTGAGCGACCTCCACCGCACGCCGGCCGAGAACGACAGCTTCTGCTTCGCCTACACGCCGCTCGATCGCACCATCGTGCACAATGCAAACCTGCTCGGCGCCTCGCTCCTCATTCGGCTGGAGCGCCACGATCCCTCGGCACAAGGCCGCGAGGCGGCGCTTGGCGCTCTCGCCTACTCGATCGCCCGCCAACGCGAGGACGGCTCCTGGTGGTATGCCGACACCGATTACCAGAGATGGATCGACAGCTTTCACACCGGCTTCAATCTCCAGGCGATCCGTTGGTTTGTCGAGGCGGGAGAGGCCGAGGCGCACCGGGCGGCCTATGCCAAGGGCGTGCGGTTTTATGCGGAGAGTTTTTTCGAGCCCGACGGCACGGCGAAGTACTACCACGATCGCGCCGCACCCGAGGACATTCACTCCTATGCCCAGGCGCTAGTGTTTTTCGCGGGCGAAGGCGAGGCCTACCGGCCGCTCGTCGATCGCGTCGCCCGCACGATGCTCGCCCGCTTCCAGGACCGGCGCGGCTTCTTCTATTTCCAGCGCCGCAAGGGCCGGCCGATCCGCATCCCCCATATCCGCTGGGCCCAGGCGTGGGCATTTCATGCGCTGACGGAGCATGGTCTCCAGTATGGACGACGAACCACATCTGGGTCTGAGCACCAGCCCGACATCACGCTCGCAGGCAAGGCCTTGGGCTCCCAGCCCAAGGCCTCGGAGTCTTGACCCTCGGCCCCACACGTTGCATGGAACTCCACAGCATCGTCACCTTCCAACGCATGCCATGCGCCTCTCGGACGAGACACGCCGGATCATTCGTGAGACCACCGCGGAGGTCTTCGGGGAGGGGGCGGAGGTGCGCCTCTTCGGCTCGCGCCTCGACGATGCGGCGCGGGGCAGCGATATCGACCTGCTCGTCGTCCTCGAGGAGCCGGCGACGGCCACGGACAGGGCCCGCAAATCCTTGCGGCTTGTCGTGCGTCTGCAGAGGCGGCCCAGCGACCAGCACAACGACGTGCTCGTGGTCGATCCCGAGATGGAGCGGGCGAGCGTGCATGAGACGGCGCTTGCCACGGGCGTGCCGATCTGAGGGTCGAATGGTGTCCGGCCCGACCTTGTCACTGCATGTATGCGCCGAAGTCGACGGCCCGGCCCTCCAAGGCTCACCCGAGCCAGCCGACCGGCACGTCGAGCGCTCGGGCGAGTTTGGTGAGCGTTTCCGGCGAGCCGGTCTTGGCGCCCTGCTCCATCTCGCTCAGAAAGCTCTGCGTGAGCCCGGCCGTCCGCGCCAGCTCGACCTGTGTCAGGCCCCGCCAACGGCGCACCGCCTTGAGGACGCTGTCGCCAGCGAGGACGGCCGGGCTCACGCAGAGCTTTCTGAGCGAGATGGAGC
>JALUTE010000323.1 GCA_027058255.1 Methyloligella sp.
ACGCGCGCGCCGTGGTGCTCGCCACCGGCGGCATCGGCCATCTCTATGCGATGACCACCAATCCGGCCCATGCCAATGGCGAGGCGGTCGCCATGGCGGCCCGCGCCGGGGCGATCATCGCCGATGCGGAGTTCGTTCAGTTCCATCCCACGGCCATCGACGTTGGCCGGGACCCCGCGCCCCTGGCAACGGAGGCCCTGCGCGGCGAGGGCGCGATCCTCGTCAATGGCGCGGGCGAGCGTTTTATGACCCGCGTGCACGAGGACGGCGAGCTTGCCCCGCGCGACGTGGTGGCGCGCGCCGTGCACAGGGAGATCGTGAGCGGGCGGGGCGCCTTCCTCGATTGCCGCGAGGCGATCGGCGCACGTTTTCCGGAGGCGTTTCCCGCCGTCTACGAGATGTGCCGCGCGGCGGGAATCGACCCGGTGAAGGAGCTCATTCCGGTGGCGCCCGCCGCGCATTATCACATGGGCGGCGTGCATGTGGATGCGCGTGGGCGCACCTCGGTCGATGGCCTTTGGGCCTGCGGCGAGGTGGCGGCCACGGGCCTGCATGGCGCCAACAGGCTGGCCTCCAACTCGCTGCTGGAGGCGGTCGTGTTCGGCGCCCGCACCGCGGAGGACATTGCCGGCCTGGAGCCGGTGCGGCGCCATGAATCGGCGCCCCGGCGCGACCTGAGTGCACCGCCGGCTGAGCGGGCGCCGGACGGCGAGCGCGAGGCCGTCGTGCGGCGCCTGCGCCTGGCGATGAGCGAGCATGTGGCCGTGGTGCGCGATCGTGAGGGGCTCGTGGAGGCGCTCCGGACCATTTGCGAGATCGAGGCCTCCGCCGGGCGCGACATCGCCCTTGCCAGCATGGCCCTGACGGCGAAATTCGTCACCATTGCCGCCCTCGAGCGCGAGGAGAGCCGGGGCAGCCATTTCCGGTCCGATTTTCCGCGCAAGCGCCAGCGGTTCGCGCGGCGCATCTATCTTACCGCCGAGGAGGCCGCGCGGCGCGCGACTGAGCATCTGGCCGCCAGTGGCCCCGAAGCGCTCGGCGAAGCGGAGCGCGCAGAGGTGCCGGGATCATGAGCGGCGCGGGGCAGGCTCCGCTCGGAGGGCTGGCGAGCTTCATGGTCTATCGCGCCGTCGCCGATGCGCTGGCCGAGGATCTGGGGCGTGCCGGCGACATCACCACGGATGCCATCGTGCCGCGCGAGGCGCGCGCCGAAGGGGTGATCGCGGCGCGCAAGGCGGGCATCATTGCCGGGCTGCAATTCGCCGAGGCCGCCTTCAAGACCTTCGATCATGATGCGACGGTGGAGGCCGTGGCCGTGGACGGGGCCGAGCTGGGCGCAGGCGATGTGGTGGCCAGGGTGCACGGGCGCGCCCGCGCCCTGCTCACGGCCGAGCGTACGGCGCTCAACTTCCTCGGTCATTTGAGCGGCATCGCAACCTTGACGCATCGCTATGTGGCGGCCATTGCCGGCACGGGCGCGCATGTGTGCGGCACCCGCAAGACGACGCCGGGCCTCAGGGCCTTCGAGAAATATGCCATCCGCATGGGCGGGGGCGCCAATCACCGCTTCGGTCTCGACGATGCGGTGCTCATCAAGGACAACCATATCGTCATCGCCGGCGGGGTGGGTGCGGCCATCCGGGCGGCCAAGGCTCATGCGGGTCACATGGTGAAGGTCGAGGTGGAGGTGGACAGCCTCGATCAGCTCGAGGCCGCCCTCGCGCACGGGCCCGACGCGGTGCTTCTGGACAATATGGAGCCCGAGATGCTCGCCGAGGCGGTCAGGTGTGTCAGAGCGCATGGCGAGCGCCATGGCCGCGCGCCGGTGACGGAGGCGTCCGGCGGCGTGACGCTGGATACGGTGCGGGCCATCGCCGAGACCGGGGTCGATCTCATCTCCGTCGGGGCGCTGACCCATTCGGCACCGGTCCTCGATCTCGGCCTTGATTTCGCCGCCCCGGGCGCGTAACGGGAGCCATGCTCCGTGCCAGTCGCCCATGTGCGGGGCGTCGTTGTCGAGGGGAGAGCGAGACTCGTGCCACAAATCGTGACCTATTACGGCATCGCCAGTCTCGTGGCGGCTCTCGCCGCCTATGTCATCGCCTCGGCCAAGCGGCGCAATTACGAGGCCTGGGCCTTCTGGTGCTTTCTTCTGCCACCACTCGTCATCGCCCTCCTGTTCATGCCGCGGCTCGGGCCTGGCGAACGCTACCGGCCGCTGACGGACGACGATGATGATGTGTTTCGCGATCTCGGCCGGGACGACTGATGGCCGCGCGGTGCACGATCCTTCCTCCGGGGGCACGGGACGCGCGTTGATCCGCTTCCGGTTTGTGCAGGGTGGCGGCGCGGGGTGAACCTTTCGCGCGCACGCTCTATGCCGTGGGTCTGATCTCGAAGCCGGCCATCTCGGGCGCTGCATCGTCTTCGGTCAGAATGGCGACCTCGGCGACCTCGGCCGCGGGCGGCCCTTCCCGGCAATGCTCCAGCATGGTGGCCACCGCCGCCTTGGGGCCCGAGAAGAGCGCTTCGACCGTACCGTCGCGCCGGTTGCGCACCCAGCCGGAAAGCCCGAGAGCGCGTGCCGTCTGCGCCGTCCAGGCCCGGAACCAGACCCCTTGAACGCGCCCCGATATGGAAACCCGCACGGTGCGCCGGGCCTCGCCCGTTCGTTCTCGCTCGCTCGCCATCATGGACCTGCGGGGAGGGGCGCTGAGCGCCTCACGGACGAGAGGAGAAAGCTGTCAGCCATGGCTCCGGTCCAAGCTGAAAACCATGTCGCCGGTTGGACAGCATTGTCGAGGCCCTGTCCGTGCGCACGCTCAAGGCCTGCGCGGGGCGACGGCAAGGCGGCGCACCTTGCTGCGGCGCATCTGCGACGGTGGCGAAGGGCGTGTCTCCGGCCTGGGCATGGTGAGAGAGGAAATGGTGCGGTCGAGAGGACTCGAACCTCCACGGGCTATGCCCACAGCGCCCTCAACGCTGCGCGTCTACCAGTTCCGCCACGACCGCAGATTGCTCCCGGATATGAAAAGCGCTCCCCCTTTAGCAAACTCGCACCGCCCGAACAAGCAAATCTCTCGCCCGCCCATGGCACGCATCTGCCCCCATGCTATGATCGCCCGCGAGCGAGCACCGAGGCCCGGAACAGGTCCCGAAGCGCATGTCGACAGCTCTTGAAAGCGCACCCGTCACATGGCTGGCAACGCCCGGCCTCACGGCCTATGGCGATGCGGTCGCGGCCATGGAGCGGCGCGTCCAGGCCATTCTCGACGGCCGCGCCGGCGAATGCGTCTGGCTGGTTCAGCATCCGCCACTCTATACGGCCGGCACCGGCACCCGGGCGCACGATCTGGTCTCCGCTGCGCCCTTTCCCATCCATCACACGGGCCGTGGCGGTCAGCTCACCTATCACGGGCCCGGCCAGCGCGTGGCCTATGTGATGCTCGACCTCGGCCGCCGGGGCCGGGATGTGCGCCGCTTCGTGCACGCGCTCGAGGGCTGGATCATCGACACCCTGGCGCGGCTCGGCATTGCGGGCGAGCGCCGGCCGGGCCGGGTCGGCGTCTGGGTGCCCCGGCCGCAGCGCGGGCCGGGGCATGAGGACAAGATCGCCGCCATCGGCATCCGCCTGCGCCGCTGGGTGAGCTTTCACGGCATCAGCCTCAATGTCGCGCCCGACCTCTCCCACTATGCGGGCATCGTGCCCTGCGGAATCCGGGACCCGCGGCTCGGCGTGACCAGCCTGGCCGATCTCGGACATGAGGCGGACATGGCGGCGGTGGACCGGGCGCTGCGTGCGGCCTTCGAGGCCCGCTTCGGCCCGACCCATGATGCATCCGGCATGACGGGCCCGCTCGCGCATGCACATGCGCGACGCTGATTCCACGCCAGGCCGCGCCAAGGTTCTCTGATCGCCGCACGGGCCGGGGTCAGGCGGTTCCCTCGTATCCATCGCCGCCGATGCCCCGCCGGCGCAGCGCCACCTGCGCCGCCGCAAGGCGCGCGATGGGCACACGGAAGGGCGAGCAGGACACGTAGTCGAGCCCGACGGTCTCGCAGAAGGCGATCGAGGCGGGATCGCCCCCATGCTCGCCGCAAATGCCGAGCTTGAGATCGGGGCGCACGGCACGCCCGCGCTCGGCTCCCATGCGCACGAGCTCGCCCACGCCCTCCCTGTCCAGGCTCGCAAAGGGATCGACGTCGAAAATGCCCTTCTGGGTGTAGGTGGCGAGAATGGGCGCGGCATCGTCGCGGCTGAGGCCGAGGGTCGTCTGCGTCAGATCGTTGGTGCCGAAGGAGAAGAACTCCGCCGTCTCGGCGATGTCGCCGGCCCGCAGCGCCGCCCGCGGCAACTCGATCATGGTGCCGATGCTGTAGTCGAGCTGCACGCCCCGCTCCTCCTCCACCGCGGCCGCCACGGTGCGGATCACGTCGCGCACGATGTCGAACTCGGCCCGGTAGGCGACGAGCGGCACCATGATCTCGGGCACGACAGGCTTGCCGGTGGCCGTGGCCGCATCGCAGGCGGCCTCGAAAATGGCCCGGGCCTGCATCTCGGGGATCTCCGGATAGGTGATGGCGAGCCGACAGCCCCTGTGGCCGAGCATGGGGTTGAACTCGCCGAGCGCCTCCACCCGCTCGCGCAGCGTCTCGGCACTCACGCCGAGCGCATCGGCAACGGCCGCGATCTCCTCGGCCTCGCGCGGCAGGAACTCGTGCAGCGGCGGGTCCAGGAGACGGATGGTGACGGGAAGGCCCGCCATGATCTCGAACAGCTCGGTGAAATCGCGCCGCTGCATGGGCAGGAGCTTGGCGAGCGCGGCGCGCCGTCCGGCCTCGTCGCCGGCCAGGATCATCTCGCGCATGGCGAGGATGCGATCCTCGTCGAAGAACATGTGCTCGGTGCGGCACAGGCCGATGCCCTCGGCGCCGAACTCGCGCGCCTGGCGGGCGTCGCGCGGGGTCTCGGCATTGGTGCGCACACGCATGCGCCGCGCCTTGTCCGCCCAGGCCATGAGCGTGCCGAACGCGCCGGTGAGCTCCGGCTGGCGCATGGGCACCTCGCCCACCATCACCTCGCCGCGCGTGCCGTCCAAGGTGATGATGTCGCCCTTGGCGAGCGTGCGCGGGCCGACGCGCAGGGTCTGCGCGGCGTAATCCACCCGGATCGTGCCGGCCCCCGAGACGCAGGGCCGGCCCATGCCGCGCGCCACGACCGCAGCGTGGCTGGTCATGCCGCCGCGGGTGGTGAGAATGCCCTCCGCGGCATGCATGCCATGGATGTCCTCCGGGCTCGTCTCGATGCGCACGAGGATGACCTTGTGCCCCTGCGCCTTCAGCGCCTCGGCCTCGTCCGAGGAGAAGACGATCTCGCCGGAGGCCGCGCCGGGCGAGGCGGGCAGGCCACGTGCCAGCACGTCGCGCTTGGCATCCGGCGCGATGGTCGGATGCAGGAGCTGGTCGAGCTGGGTCGGCTCGATCCGCAGCACCGCCTCCTCCCGGCTGATGAGCCCTTCCTCGGCCATGTCCACCGCGATCCGCAACGCCGCGCGCGCCGTCCGCTTGCCCGTGCGGGTCTGGAGCATCCACAGGCGCCCCTCCTGGATGGTGAACTCGATGTCCTGCATGTCGCGGTAGCGCGCCTCGAGCTTCTCGTAGATGGCCTTGAGCTCGGCGAACACCTCCGGCATCAGCGCCTCGAGCGAGGGGCCGTCCGAGCCGGCGGCCTCACGGGCGGCCTCCGTGAGCGGGAGCGGCGTTCGAATGCCGGCCACCACGTCCTCGCCCTGGGCATTGACGAGGAACTCGCCATAGAGCGCCTTCTCGCCCGTGGCCGGGTTGCGGGTGAAGGCAACGCCTGTCGCGCTGGTCTCGCCCATATTGCCGAACACCATGGCCTGGATGTTGACCGCCGTGCCCCAATCGTCCGGAATATCGTGAAGCCGGCGATAGGTGACCGCACGCGGGTTCTCCCACGAGCTGAACACGGCACCGATGGCACCCCAGAGCTGGTCGAAGATGTCCTGTGGAAAGGGGCTCGCCGTGCGCCGTTCCACGGCCTCCTTGTACTGGCCGATCACCACGCGCCAGTCGTCGGCGCCGAGATCGGTGTCGAGCTTGTGCCCGTTCAGGTTCTTGTGGTTCTCCAGAATGCCTTCGAACACGTCGTGGGCGACGCCCAGAACGATATCGGCATACATCTGGATGAAGCGGCGATAGGAATCATAGGCAAAGCGCCGGTCGCCCGCGCGCTTGGCAAGCCCCTCGACGGTCTCGTCATTGAGGCCCAGATTGAGGATCGTGTCCATCATGCCGGGCATGGAGGCGCGCGAGCCGGAGCGCACCGAGACGAGCAGGGGATTGTCCGCATCACCGAAGCGGGCGCCGACCTCCTCGCCCACCTGGTCGAGGGCCGCGATCACCTGCGCGGCGAGCCCTTCGGGCAGATGCTTGCCATTGCCGTTATAGGCAGCGCAGACCTCCGTGGTGATGGTGAAGCCGGGTGGCACGGGCAGGCCGAGATTGGACATCTCCGCCAGATTGGCGCCCTTGCCGCCCAGCAGGTCGCGCATCTGGGCCGTTCCGTCGGCAACGCCCGCGCCGAAGCGATAGACCCACTTCGGGGCGGCAGTCGTCGCGGCGGCGTGCTGGGTCTGGGTCATGGCTCGCTTGCCCTCCTCGACTGGCCTTCACGCGGGCGGCCGCGCCCTTGTCGTCCTATCGTCTGAAGGAGGCCGTCCGTCCGGTCTCCTGGCCACCCGTCATGCGCACCGCCATGACATAGCGCCTCGCAGGAGACCTGCAAAGCCCTGCCAAGGCAGCCTGCCGGCCGGGGGTGGCGGGGCGTTGTGCGCGGCGCCGCAGACGCGCCCGCCCCCATATAACAGGACCGTGAGTGCTGCAATTCGTCGCTTCGACGCCATGTTTTCGTCTGATAGGTTCCCCATGTTTCGCCTGGGAAGAGACGGTGGAAGAGATTGCGGAGACAACCGCAAAGCCGTTGAAAAAGGAGCGTTAGGATGAAAACAGCTTTGAAGCTCGCGATGGCAGCCCTCGCGTTCGCCTCGTTTGCCACCGTGGCGCATGCGGGCGGCGATGCGGAGAAGGGCAAGAAGGTTTTCAAGAAGTGCAAGGCCTGCCATGCCGTTGGCGAGAATGCCAAGAACAAGGTGGGGCCGGTGCTCAACGACGTGATGGGGCGCAAGGCTGGCACCTATGACGGCTTCAAGTACTCCAAGGCCATGAAGGAGGCCGGCGAGAAGGGGCTCGTGTGGAACCACGACACGCTGGCCAAGTATCTCGAGAAGCCGCGCAAGTTCCTCCCCAAGACCAAGATGGCGTTCGCCGGCCTCAAGAAGGAGAAGGACCGCGAGAACGTGATCGCGTATCTCGAGACCTTCAGCAAGGACAAGAAGTGATCCCTGCGAGGCGCTCGATCATCTGTTGCAGACGGCTCGCACGCCGTTGAACCGACGACGGGCCTCCGACTTCGAGATCAAGAAGCCTTTCGCTCTCGGCCGTGGTCCGATCCCCATTCGCCGCGAGCGAGACGACATATGAGGGCGCCCCGGCTGGCCGCGGGCGCCCTCTTTTCGCATCCAGACCTCCCTGACGGGGGCAAGCGGTGCCCTCCGCCCCGGGCTCAGGGCAGATAGCCCAGCCTACGCCAGGGCTTGTAGGCCTTGCGAAAGCTCTGGAGCGAGCGCCAGGCCCTCTTGAAGTCGGCATTGCCGGCGGACATCTCCTTCGCGACCTCGACCCACGCCGACTCCAGGGCCGCGAGAATCTCGGGGGGCCATCTGTGGATCTTCACGCCTCTGGCCTTGAGCTTGGCCAGGGCCGCGCCCTGGATCGCCTCTCCCTCGGAGATGCCTTCGACGTAGTTCGCCTTGCAGGCAACCTCGAGCTGCGCGCGCTGGGTATCGGTGAGGGCCTCCCACTTCTTCCGGTTCATCAGAAGCTCGAACAGGGTCGATTGCTGGTGCCAGCCGGGGAAGTAGTAGTGCTTCGCGACCCGGTCGAAGCGCAGGTGGACGTCGATCGCGGGCTGGTAGAACTCGGTCGCGTCGATCTCACCGCGCTCGAGCGCCGACAAGATGTCCTTGCCCGGGACCAGCTCGATCGAGACCCCCATCTTCTCCATCACCTTGGCGCCGAGGCCGAAGAAGCGCATGCGAAGCCCCTTGAGATCGTCCACCGATCGAATCTCCTTGCGAAACCAGCCCGACGCCTCCGGCGAGATGACGCCGCAGATGAGAGACTTCAGCCCGTGCCTGGCATAGATCTTGTCCATGATCGCCTTGCCGCCCCCGCGGTGATACCAGGCGGCGTACTCCACGGCGTCGGGGCCGAAGGGGATGGCGGAGAAAAGCGCGAGCGCAGGCTCTCTCTCCTGCCAATAGGCCGGTGTCGACCAGCCGGCATCGACGGTGCCTTTGCGCACAGCATCGAAGATGTCATGCGGGGCGATGAGCTGCGCGGGCTCGACGAATTCGAGGCGAATGTCGCCGCCGGAAATGGCCTCGACATTGCGGGCCAGGGTCTTGCCGAGCGATCCGAGCTGGACCAGCCGGCTCGGGAAGGCGCTCGCCATCTTCCACACGACTTTCGCCTCCGCCGTCGCGCCGGCGGTGAATGCCAACGCCATGGCGAGGACTGCCACCCTGTAGGCTGTGCGCATGCGAACCTCCTTTATGCGTGCCCGATCGCGTTGGCTGACGTGCTCGCGGGATGGGGGCGCAGGATGGCATAGCGTCCAAGGGACGGCAAAGGTCGACTTTCCAACGAAGGGCCCCTTCACTAAAAGCTGTGAACAGCCGCGACAGCTCCGGGAGGGAGGATCAGTGACAAGCCCGTCGTCCAAAGCCGCCCCTCCGGGGGCACGCGAGAGCCGGACGCGGCCCCGCGTCGGCCTCTTCGTCACCTGCCTCGTCGATCTGCTGCGCCCTTCGGTCGGCTTTGCGGCGGTTGCGCTTCTGGAGGAGGCGGGCTGCGAGGTGGCGGTGCCCCTGGACCAGACCTGCTGCGGCCAGCCCGCCTGGAATTCCGGCGATCGCGGCGAAGCGGCGGCTCTGGCCAAGCGCGTGATCCGCGCCTTCGAGCCCTTCGATCACGTGGTGGCGCCATCGGGCTCCTGCGCCGGCATGATCGCCAGGCACTATCCCGCCGTTCTCGAGGGCGAGGGCGAATGGGCCGAGCGCGCGCGCAGGCTCGCGGCCAAGACCCACGAGCTCGTGTCCTTTCTGGTCGATGTGCGGGGCGTGGAGCGCGTCTCGGCGCGCTGGAGCGGGCGCGTCGTCTATCACGATGCCTGCGCGGGGCTCAGGGAGCTCGGCGTGCGCGAGCAACCACGCCGCCTGCTGGCCGCCATGGACGGGGTCACGGTCCTTGAGCCTGACGAGCGCGAGGCCTGTTGCGGGTTCGGCGGCACCTTCGCTGTCAAATATGACGAGATCTCCAACGCCATGGTGACCCGCAAATGCGTGGCGCTTCGCGAGACCGGGGCCGATCTCGTCCTCGCCGGCGACCTCGGCTGCCTGATGAACATCGCCGGCAAGCTGCGGCGCGAGGGCAGCGCCATGGCCTGCCGCCACGTGGCGGAGATCCTCGCCGGCATGACCGACACCCCGCCCATCGGCGCCGGCAAGGCGGAGAAGACCGGCCGGCGCTAGATGCCAGGCGAACGATCGCCGCTCGCAGACGATCGTCTGCGAGCGGGCGCGCGTTTCCGGACCCTGGCGGTCAAGCGCTTCGACCCCGGCGATGACAGTGCCAGATTACGGATGCACGCGGTGCTCGGCGCCTCCCTCGGCAAGGGTCAGGGTGGTCTCCTCCAGGGCCATGCCGCGCGCTGCCCGCTCGGCCGGCGGCAGAACGTCGATGCTCGGCCACAACCCCGTCTCCAGCGCAACCGCATAGGGCTGTGCATGCCCCGCGGCCCGCATGGCTCGCACGGCCCCGCGCCAGTCATAGGCGAGGCGGCAGAGCTCGAATGCGATATTCCCGCCCGCGCGCCGCATCACCCCGTACCAGCCATCGCGCGTGCCGTCATTGGCAGGAATGCCGATGGCGCCGGCATTGAACCAGACACCGCGCCCGAGCCTCTGGACAAAGGGAAGGCCGCAATGGCCGGCAAGGATGATGTCCGCGCCGGCGCGGGCAAGGTCGGCCGCCTTCTCCGCCGCCGGACTGGATGCGAAGACGAAGCGGTTGCTTGCATCGAGCGCCCCATGCAGGACGGTGACCCGCCGGCCCGCCCAGGTGAAGTCGAGCCGGGGGGCAAGCGCGGCCATCCAGGCGCGGCTCTCGGCGGAGATGCGGGCGCTCGCATAGGCATACCAGCCCCTGGAGAGAAGATCGCAAGCCGTGCCCTCGCCAAAGCCGCAGCCGCAATCGGGGGCGCCGGCAGCGATCTGCTCCTCGCAATTGCCGGCGATCACGATGCAGCCCCATTCCCGGATCGCGCGGACCGTCTCCTCGGGCTCGGCGCAATAGGCGATCACGTCGCCCGTGCAGATCACCCGCTCGGGGGGAATGGCCAGCG
>JALUTE010000324.1 GCA_027058255.1 Methyloligella sp.
CGGTCGCGCCATCAGGGCGGAACACAACGCCGCCCATCAGGTAATGCGCCGTGGGGAGCACCTCCACCAGCCCGCCCGCAAGGTCGAAGCCGATATCCTTGCAGCGCTTGACCATGCCCTTGAACTGGCGGGCGACAGTCTCGGGCCCGAGATGGGCCATGGAAAGGTGGATGCCGCCATTGGCCGTGCCGCGCCCGGCCCGCACCTCCTCGAACATGGCCCGCGAGACGATGTCGCGGGTCGCCCTCTCGGCCCGCGGGTCCCAGTCCTGCATGAAGCGCCGGCCCTCGCCATTGAGCAGATGGCCACCGGCGCCGCGCAGCCCCTCCTCGAGAATGGTGCCGGTCATGCGCGTGTCGGGGCCGGCCAGCACGCCGGTCGGGTGGAACTGCACCATCTCCATGTCCCGCAGGGCAAGGCCCGCGCGCAGGGCCATGGCGAGGCCGTCGCAGGCCTTGTCGCCCGAGGGGGTGTGATAGCGGTACATGGTGGGCCCGGCGCCGGTGGCGAGCAGGGTCGCCTTGGCCGCCACCACACGGAAGGCACCGCTCGGCACATGGACGAGCAGGGCGCCGGCGATGGCGCGGCCCGAGCGGTCCGGCAGCAGGGCGATGGCGCGGTGCTCCTCCAGAGCCGTGATGGGGCGCGCGCGCACCTGCTCCATCAGCCGGTTGACGATCTCGATGCCGGTGAGATCGCCCTTGTGCACCGTGCGGTCGAAGGTCTGACCGGCGAACGCCTTCTGGTGCAGGGTGCCATCCGGGTTGCGGTCGAAGAAGCAGCCATGGACGTTCTCGAGCTCGATCACGCGCTCGACGGCGCCGGTCACGAGCCGCCAGGCGAGCTCCTGGTCGGGCAGCCACTTGCCGCCCTCGATGGTGTCCATGAAATGGCGCTCGACGCTGTCGCCCGCCCCGAGCGCCACATTGTAGCCGCCCTGCACCATGCGCGTGCAGCCCGACTTGCCGAGCAGCCCCTTGACGGCAATGGCGATGCGCAGGCTCGGGTCCGCATCGAAGGCGTGCAGCGCCGCGAGCAGGCCCGCCCCGCCGGCGCCCAGGATCAGGATGTCCGTCTCCAGCCGCTCCATGGTCGCCCTCACCCCAAGCCTCCCAGGGCGCCCAGAAGAAAGAGCACACCGGCAGCCGCGCCGACGGCAAAGGTGGCGGCGACCCAGCGGGCGGCGAGCACCGGCAAGTGGAGAAGCTCGACGGCGAGGAGCCGCAGACCGCCCGCAAGATGCAGGGCGAGCGCCGCCACCAGCACGGTCTCACTCAGGGTCACGAGCGGATGGCGGCTCCAGGCGATGAAGGCGCCGAAGCGCTCCGCATCGAAGGCCAGGCCAAGGGCAAGGAAGTGCACGGGCAGGAAGATTGCGAGCGCAAGTCCTGAGAGCCGGTGCACCAGCGCGGCCACGGTGCCCGCGTGGACGAGAGGCAGGGCACGCCGCTCGGGACGGGGTCCCTTGCCGGCTTGGCTGTCCTGGATGCGCGCGCCCGGCATGGCTCACCCCCATGTGACCGCGAGAACGGCCCGCAGGCCGAGCAGGGCGAGCGCAACGCCGAAAAGCGCTGCGATCCACGCGGCGGCGCGGGCCGTGAGCCGCGTCCACTCGCGAAAAACGGTCTCCACGCCGATGGCCGCATGCACGGCCGCAGCGCACGCAAACACCGCATAGAAGGCGGCAAGGGCAAGGCTGCCACGGGTGCGCGCCAGGATGTCCTCCGCTGCAAGGCCGCCCTGCACCGCCCAGACGATGCCCCCGAGATGCAGGAGCACGAGGGGCGCGAGAAGGGCGGCGGTCAGGCGCTGGAGAACGAACTTTCGGGCGCTCATGCGATGTCTCCCTTGAGCACGGCGCGGGTGAGGGCGCGCTTCAGGCCGGCGATGGACCAGGTGGGGTCCAGCCCCACGGGGCAGGTCTCGGCGCAGGAGCGGTGGGTGTGGCAGGTCTGGCAGCCGCCCTCGCGCGCCACGGCCTCGAGCACGGCGCCGCGCGCGCCGTCGCGCACATCGTTCCAGGCCGCCCAGGCGCGGTTGAGGGCGGCGGGGCCCAGATAGTCGGCCCGCCACGCGACCACGTCGCAGGCGCCGAAGCAGACCGCGCAATTGATGCATTCGATGGCCGCATCCGCAGCGCGCCGCTCGGCGCTCTCGGGCGCGACGCGCGCAAAGGCGCGGGCGGGCTCTTGCGCCGCGCCCTCTGGTTCAGCGTTCCGGGCTGCGCGCGCGCCCGCGGCTTGCTGCGTCTCGCGGGGAACGAAACGCCCGCGCGCATCCGCCCACTTGTCGAAAAAGGGCGCCATGTCCACCACCAGGTCGCGGATCACCGGCAGGCTGCGCAGGGGCTCGAGCACGAGGGGGGTTCCGTTGTGCACGACGGCACGGGCCTGGGTGCGACAGGTCCAGCGCGGGCGCCCGTTCACCGTCATGGCGCAGGTCCCGCACATGCCGACCCGGCAGGCGAAGCGGTAGGCGAGCGTCGGGTCCAGATGGCGCTGAATGTGGGTGACGATGTCGAGCACCGTCTGCTTGTCGCGCCGGGGCACGCGGAAGGTCTGGAAGGCGCCATGCGCATTGCCGCGCCAGACCCGCACCTCGAGCCTGTCGCCGCGCTCCTGCTCGCCTATCACACGATCCGTCATCCGTTCTGCGTCTCCTCCCGCCAGCGGGCTGCCTCGCCCGGCCAATCGGAGAGAAGGGGCGCGAGCTCGGCCTCATAGCCGAAAAGCGCCGGCGTGCCGCCTGTGTGGACCATCAGCAGCCGCGCGCCCGCAGCCGCGCCCTCGGCAAGCCGCAGGAGCCCCGCCATGGTGCGCCCCGTATAGACCGGATCGAGCAGCAGGCCCTCCTTGTGCGCGGCGAGCGCAATGGCCTCCAGCACGGCCGAATTCGGCTGGCCATAGCCGGGCGCGAGCACCCCGTCATCGAGGCGGATGTCGTCCGGCCCGACCGGGTCGGGCACGCCCAGCATCTCGGCGATGGCGGCGCACTGGGCCGCAATGCGCGGGGCCTGTGGCTCGGCCGGGCGGCGCACGCAGATGCCGGTCACGGGCGTCGGGTCGCCGAGAGCGCGCAGGCCGAAGAGGAGGCCGGAATGGGTGGGGCCGCTGCCCGAGGCGATGGCGATGGCATCGAAGGCAAGGCCCTCGGCATCGCACTGGGCGCGAAGCTCGCGCGCCGCCGCCACGTAGCCGAGGGCGCCGAGCGGCGGATGGCTGGGCCCGAGCGGGATGATGTAGGGCTTGCGCCCGCGCGCCGCGAGCCTCTCGGCGATCGCCTCGAGCCGGGCATCGGCCCCGGTCTCGTCCTCGCCCACCGGATAGCGGTGTATGACTGCGCCGAACAGCCTGTCCAGCAGCACATTGCCGGAGCGGTAGTAGATGGGGCCGCGATCCGGCACCCGCTCCTCAAGCTGAACCTCGCAGGCAAGGCCCGCCTTGCGCGCGGCGGCCGCGGCCATGCGCACATAGTTGGACTGCACATTGCCGGTGATGAGAATCGTATCGGCGCCGCGGGCGATGGCCTCGCCGAGATAGAACTCCAGATGCCGCGACTTGTTGCCGCCAAAGGCAAGCCCCGTGCAGTCGTCGCGCTTGACAAAGAGCGAGACCTCCTTGCCGAGCCTCTCGGACATGTGGCGCGAGAGATGGGGCATGGGCTCCAGCGGCGTTGGATAGTGGCCAAGCAGGATCTGGGGCAGGCTGTCCAGCCGCCCCAGCGGCTCGCGCGCGCCCTCGCTGCCCTGCGGCGCCGCGGCAGGGTGGGCCTGGTTCATGCTCGCCTCCTCCTCGCTCCCAGTCTCCCCGCCATCACAGCCGCCCCTCATAGGCGCGCGCGTCGATGCGCGCCGCGATCAGGGTGAAGGTCTCGCGCGCCAGCGCCGCCTCGAGTTCGGCCCTGAGCGTTGCCCGGTCCTCGCACCAGGCGCCATGACCGCCAAGGGCGCGCGCAATGGCCGGAAAGTCGCTCGCCCCGAAGTCCACGGCCAATGTGTCATAGCCGGCCCCGCGCTGCTTGAGGGCGATGAGGGCGAGGCTCGCATCGGTGAAGACGACGATGGGGAGCGGAAGGCGCAGATCGCGCAGGGTGGTGAGCTCGCCAAGGATCATCTCCAGCCCCGCATCGCCCGAGAAGGCGATCACGGGCCGGTCGGGCTCTGCGAGCTTGCGCCCCATGGCGAGCGGCAGGGCGCAGCCCATGGTGCAGAGCGCCGTCGACTGCAGCAGGCCGCGCGGCTCGTAGCACGCCCAGATCTGGGAGAGGAGAATGCGGTGGGCGCCGCTGTCGACAGTGGCAACCGCATTGCGCGGCAGCACCTTGCGGCACTCGTCCACGATGGCGGCGGGCCCCCAGGTCTCGTCTCGCCCATCGCCGGCGCGGATCGCATCGCGCGCCCGGGCAGGCTCGCCGTCCGGCCAGGTGCCCGCCCTGGCGGCAATGCCGTCGCCAAGGGCGGCGAGCCCCGCGCCCACATCGCCGACGAAGGAGAGGGCGGCCGTGTGCATGTAATGGGTGTTGGGCACGGCCGAGAGCTCCACCACCCGGGCGCCTTCGTCCCACGGATTGCGCCAGCCGATGCGCATCTCGATGGGATCGTATCCCGCGAGCACGACGAGATCGGCGCGCTTTGCCAGGGGCAGCAGGTGCGCATCGACCCGGGGCGAGAGTCCGGCGCCGCCGAGGGCGAGCGGGTCGTCCTCGGGCAGAACGCCCTTGGCCTTGTATGTGGTGATGAGGGGCGCCGAATAGGTGCGGCAGAACCGGGCGACCGCCGCGCTCGCCTCCTGGTTCAGCACATCCACCCCGGCGATCACCAGCGGGCGCTCCGCCTCGGCGAGCCAGGCGCGGGCGCGCTCGAGATCGGGTCCCGGCGCCGGCGCGGCGGGCGAGGGCCGCGGGCGGCGCGGCGCGGGCATCTCGCCGGCCGGCACCTCGGCCTTCTGCACGTCGATGGGCACGTCGATCAGCACGGGGCCCGGCTGGCCGTCGAGCGCCATGGCGAGGGCCTTGTCCGCCACCACCCCCGCCGTGCCCGGCGCCACGCGGAAGACCGCCTTGGTGATGGGCGCGAGCAGCGCCGTGTGGTCGAACACCTGATGGGTGTAGGTCTCGGCCTCCAGGGCCGGCACGCAGCCCGAGAGCACGATCAGCGGCACCCGGTCCTGGAGCGCATTGGCGATCACATTGGCGGCATTGGCAAGGCCGGGGCCGAGGGTGGTGAGGAGAATGCCGGGCGCACCGTCGTGATGGTGCACGCCCTCGGCCATGAAGCCGCCGGCATTCTCGTGCCGCACCAGGGTGACCCGGATGCCGGCATTCTCGAGCGCCTGCATGAGGGCGAGCACCTCCCCGCCCGGAATGGTGAAGGCGTGCCGGCAGCCCGCCGCATGCAGCCTGCGGGCGATGATCTCGGATGCGGTTGTGACCGCCGCATCCGACGCCTCACCGGGCCCGGCCACGATGTCCGTCCTGTCGGGGACACCTTCAGCCATGACGCCGCTCGCCTCCGGCCTCATTGTCCTCGTCGACCCAGTTCGCATAGCCGTCGCGCCGTTGCGGCAGGCGGCGGCCGAGAATGCGGGTTGCGACGAGCGTGCGCAGCACCTGCGCCGTGCCACCGCCAATGGTGAACATGCGCGCATCGCGCACCATGCGCTCGAGCGGGTTCGCCCGCGCATAGCCGGCGGCGCCGAACACCTGCAGAGCGTTGTTGGTGACCTCGATGGCCATCTCCGAGGCGAGGATCTTCGCCTGAGCCGCGAGCAGAGGGTCGGGAAAGCGCGCCTCGCCCGCCTTGGCACCGGGGCCGGCGCTGGCGGCTGCCCGCCAGACCATGAGGCGCGCCGCGTCCACCGCCGTGGCCATGTCCGCCAGCATCCAGTGCAGCCCCTGGAACTCGGCAATGGGCCGGCCGAACTGGCGCCGGGTCTTGGCATGCTCGAGGGCGAGCCCATAGGCGCCGGCCGCCACGCCGAGGGCGACGGTCGCGGCACCGACGCGCTGGCCATTATAGGCGCTCATGAGGGCGGAGAAGCCGCGGCGCAGCCCCTGGGGCGCGACCAGCATGCGCTCGGCCGGAAGCGCCAGGTCTCGCAGGTGGATCTCCGTCTCGGGCAGGCCGCGCATGCCCATGGCCTCGATGCGCTCGCCCACCTCGAGACCCTCGTCCTCGCCCCGAATGGCGATGAAGCCGGCAATCCCCTGGAGCTCGCCGTCCTCCACCACACGCGCGAAGATGAGATGCAGGCGCGAGACGCCACCACCGGTGATCCAGTGCTTGGTCCCATTGATGACATAGCGATCGCCGCGCCTCTCGGCGGTGGTCGTCATGTCGGTGGCGGCGCTGCCGGCCTCGGGCTCGGTGATGCAGATGGCGGGCTTGTCGCCCGAGAGCACGTGCTCCGCCGCGAGCCGCCGCTGCGGCTCGGTGCCATAGGCCATGATGGCGCCAATGGTGCCCATATTGCCCTCGACGACGATCCGCCCGGTGACCCCGCAGGCCTTCGCCATCTCCTCGATCACGAGCACGGTGTCCAGATAGGACCGGCCCTGTCCGCCATAGTCCTTGGGGATGGTCATGCCGAGAAAGCCCGCGCGGGTGAGCTTTTCGACGATGCCCCAGGGATAGGCCTCGCTGCGGTCGGTCTCGGCGGCCTGCGGCGCCGCTTCATTCTCGGCAAAGGCGCGGGCGGTGAGCTGCAACTCTTTCTGCTCTGCGGTGAGTTCGAACATCGATCCTGTCTCCGTTCCGGGGGCCTTGCCACGGGAAAGAGGCCCGTCAACCCGTTTGTCTCCTTGCCTCGTCGTCTTCGTTTTCCTCCCCGGCCCCGGCCCGTCCGCGCGCAATGACGCCGGACCGTGCGAGGGCCTCGAGCGCGCTCTCATCGAGGCCCAGAACCTCCCCCAGGACCTCGTCCGTATGCTGGCCAAGCAGCGGTGGCGGCCGGCGATAGGCGACCGGCGTTCCCGAGAGCTTGAGCGGATTGCCGATGAGATCGACGGTGCCCGAGCCCGCCAAGGGGTGGTCCATTGTGATGCGCATCCCGCGCGCCTGGACCTGCGGGTCGGCGAACACCTCGCCGATGTCGTTCACGGGGCTTGCCGGCACCTTGAGGCGCTCAAGACCGTCGAGAATCCAGCGCCGCGTCTTCCTGGCCACCGCCTCGGCAATGATGGGAATGAGCGCCTCGCGATTGCGGATGCGCGCCGCATTGGTGGCGAAGCGCGGGTTCTCGCTGAGGGCCTCGAGGCCCATGAGTGTGCAGAATCTCGCAAACTGCGCATCATTGCCGACCGCGATGATGACGGGGCCGTCGGCGGCCTCGAACATCTGATAGGGCACGATGTTGGGATGCGCCGTTCCGCGCCGCCTCGGCACCTCGCCGGAGGTGAGATAGTTGAGCCCCTCATTGATGAGCCAGGCGACCTGGGTGTCGAGCAGGCTCACATCGATGCGCTGGCCCTCGCCGGTGGCATCGCGATGGCGCAGGGCCGCCAGGATGGCGACGGCGGCATACATGCCGGCCATCACGTCCGAGATGCCGACGCCCACCTTGGTGGGCGGGCCGTCCGGCTCGCCGGTAATCGACATGATGCCGCCCATGGCCTGGGCGAGAATGTCGTAGCCGGGCCGGTGCGCATAGGGGCCCGTCTGGCCGAAGCCGGTGATGGAGCAATAGACGAGGCGCGGATTGGCGCTCCGGAGCTGGTCCCAGGCAAGGCCGTATTTCTCGAGCCCGCCCACCTTGAAGTTCTCGATCAGCACGTCCGAGCGCTCGGCAAGCTGGCGCACCAGCGCCGCCCCCTCCGGCGCGGCGATGTCGATGGCCACTGAGCGCTTGTTGCGGTTGGCGCACAGATAGTAGGCGCTCTCGCTCGTCTCGCGCCCCTCGGCATCCGTCACATAGGGCGGGCCCCATTTGCGGGTATCGTCGCCGCCGCGATCGCCGTCCCTGGGTGGGCGCTCGATCTTGACGATGTCGGCGCCGAGATCGCCGAGAAGCTGGGTGCAGGTGGGGCCGGCGAGAATGCGGGTGAGGTCGAGCACGCGCAGCCCCTCGAGGGGGGCGCGAGGCTGGGCGCGGCCGGCGTTCTCGGGCATGTCGGACATGAAACCGGAGCCTCGGGCGGTGTGCTTCGAACGAAGCTCATCCTAGGGCGCGGCCCGCGCGAAGCCAAACGAGTAATCCCAATGATTGTCTCGAGGCGGGCTCAAGATGCCGGATCGCCGCTCTCCATGGGCGATGCGAGCGGCGCGGGCGCGCATGCGCCGGTGCTGAGGTCGCGCAGCACCTCGGTGAGGGCGCCGACCAGGGGTGCCTGGGCGCTCGTCTCGCGCTCGATGATCACAAGCGAGCGGTATTGCGGCGGCTCGCCGAAGGGCAGGCAGCGGAAATCCGCCGGCATGTTCGGCCCGCACAGATGGCGCGGCACGACGGAGACGCCGAGGCCATGGGCCACCATCTGCACGATCGCCTCGAGGGAGTCGATCTCCATGCTCTGCACCGTGCGGATGCCCCTGTCCCGGAGATGCTGGTCGATCTGCCGGCCGACCCAGGCCTTGCGCGAGAACTGGATGAAGGGACCGGACTCGAGAAGCTCGCGCTCGCTCTGCCCCTCGGTTCCGGGCGGGGCGATGACGATGAGCGGCTCGCGGCAGATGGCGTGGGCGGTGAGCCCCTCGCCGAGGCGCATGGGCTCGGAGACGAGGGCGGCATCGAGCTCGCCTGCGCGCACCCGCACGGTGAGCTCGGCCGAGAGCCCGCTCGAGAGCTGGATATGCAGGCGCGGATGGCTTTCGCGCAGGATGGACAGAGCCTTGGGCAGGAGCCCCGAGAAGCTGGTGGGCACGGCCCCGAGCACCAGCATGCCCGCAAGGCCGCCCTCCTCCGCCCGGGCGGTGATGCGGTTGCAGATCTCCACCACCTGGCGGGCATGGCGCATCAGCGCGCGGCCGCGCTCGTTGAGCTGGGGCGGGCGCCGGCCCCGGTCGAAGAGCGGGGCGCCGAGCTCGTCCTCGAGCGCCTTGATCTGCAGGCTCACCGCCGATTGCGTGAGGCCCACCGCATCGGCTGCGGCGGCGAAGGTCCCGTGCTCGGCGATGGCAACCAGGGTGCGCAACTGCCTCAGTTCCATGGCTCCGCCCGTTTGCTCGCCGTCCCGCGCCTCAGGCCGTGGCCGTTCCATCCTCGTCCGGCAGCCGGTGGCCGAGCTTGTCGCGCTTGGCGCCGAGATACTTCTCCACCTCCGGCCGGGGCGGGCCCACCAGCGCAACCCGGTCCACCACCTCCAGGCCGAGCGGCGCCCCCTCCTCGCGCAACGCCTCCAGCTTGCGCGGATTGTTGGTCATGAGGCGGAGCCTCGTGATGGAGAGATCGCGCAGAATGGCGATGCCGAGCGCATAGTCGCGCGCATCGATGGCATGGCCGAGGGCAAGATTGGCCTCCACCGTGTCGAAGCCCCTGTCCTGGAGATTGTACGCCTTCAGCTTCTCCAGAAGGCCGATGCCGCGCCCTTCCTGGGGCAGATAGACGATGACGCCGTGCCCCTCGCGCTGGATCATGCGCATGGCGAGGTGGAGCTGGTCTCCGCAATCGCAGCGCAGGCTCGCCAGCACGTCGCCCGTGAAACAGGAGGAGTGGATGCGCACCAGCGGCGCCGGCTGCGCGTCCGGCGCGCCCATGATGAAGGCCATGGGCGCCTCGCCGCCCGTCTCGCCGCCTTCGGGTGGCTCATAGCCGATGACGAGGAAGGTGCCGTAATGGGTGGGAAGGCGCGCCGTCACGGCCCGGCGCAGTTTCGCCAGGCCATGGGTTGCATCCCTGTTCGTGCGATCGGTCAAGAGCCGTCTCCGCGCTCGGTTCCGTCGATCCTGCGCCCTTGCATGCGCACAGGCGCCCGGCGATTGTCAAGGTCGCGCCTGGCGCTGCGCGGCCATGGTCATGACGCGGCCGAGCGATGCGGCGCTCATGCGCGCAGCGCGCCGCCGGTGCTCTTCTCCACGGCACGGACGATCCGAGCCGCGATGGCGTCGATCTCGGCATCGGTGAGGGTCTTCTCCCGCGGCTGGATGGTGACCTCGATGGCGAGGGATTTGCGCCCCTCGCCGAGCGCCTCGCCCTCGAAGAGATCGAACACCTGCACATCCGCAATGAGCGCCTTGTCCGCGCCGCGCGCCGCCCGGATCACGTCGCCTGCGGGCGTGTCGGCATCGAGCAGGAAGGCGAAGTCTCGCCGCACGGGCTGCAGGTCGCTCGCCTCGAGAGCGGGCCGCGCGCGGGTTGCCTTGCGCCGTGCCGGGGGCAGGGCATCCAGGAACAGCTCGAAGGCGACCACGGGCGGGGCGAGGTCCAGCGCCTCGAGCACGCGCGGATGCAGCTCGCCGAAATGGGCGAGCACCATTTTGGGGCCGAGGCGCAGCACGCCGGAGCGGCCCGGGTGATACCAGTCCGGCGCATCGCGGCTCGCCTGGATCTTGGCGGCATCGAGGCCGAGGGCGGCGAGAATGGCCAGCGCATCGGCCTTGGCGTCG
>JALUTE010000325.1 GCA_027058255.1 Methyloligella sp.
GTCGATTTCGAGGGAGACTGGAAAAGAAGGACCGAAGGAGGAGAGGCGCCAATGGAGCGGATGAAGATCATCGTGACGGGCGGCGCCGGCTTCATCGGCTCGGCCGTTTGCCGCTATCTCGTGGGCGAGGAGGGCGTCGAGGTCCTCAATATCGACAAGCTCACCTATGCCGCGAACCTCGCCTCGCTCGCACCGATCGCCGATGCGCCCGACTATCATTTCCTCCAGGCCGACATTTGCGATCGCGACGGCATGCACCGCGCCTTCGAGGACTTCGCGCCCGATGCGGTGATGCATCTCGCCGCCGAAAGCCATGTGGACCGCTCGATCACCGGTGCGGCCGAGTTCCTCGAGACCAACATCTTCGGCACGTTCTCCCTGCTTGAGGCCGCACGCGCCTATTGGCAGAGGCTCGATGATGCGCGGCGTGCGCGCTTTCGTTTCCTCCATGTCTCGACGGACGAGGTCTATGGCTCGCTCGGCGCGGATGGCCTCTTTGCCGAGACGACGGCCTATGACCCCTCCTCTCCCTATTCGGCGAGCAAGGCGGCGGGCGACCATCTCGCCATGGCCTGGCATCGCACCTATGGCTTTCCGGTGCTCATCTCCAATTGCTCCAACAATTACGGTCCCTGCCAGTTCCCGGAAAAGCTCATACCGCTGATGGTCCTCAATGCGCTCCATGGCGAGCCGCTGCCCGTCTATGGCGAGGGCAGGAATGTGCGCGATTGGCTGCATGTGGAGGACCATGCGCGCGCACTTTTCCTCATTCTGCGCGAGGGGCGCCTGGGAGAAAAATACAATGTCGGCGGGCGCAATGAGCGCAGCAATCTCGAGGTCGTCCATGCCATCTGCGCCCTCATGGACCGTTTTCGCCCCCGGGGCGCGCCCCATGAGCGGCTGATCACCTTTGTCGCCGACCGGCCGGGCCACGATCTGCGCTATGCCATCGATGCGAGCAAGATCGAGGGCGAGCTCGGCTGGCGGGCGCGGGAGACTTTCGAGACGGGCCTCGAGAAGACCGTGCGCTGGTATCTCGAGAACGAGGACTGGTGGCGGCCCTTGCGCGAGCGGATCTATGGGGGCGAGCGGCTCGGCCTCATCGCCTAGGGAGCCGATGCGCGGGCGACAGGGACGCCATGAACCATGACGCTCCTCGTCATCGGTCGCAATGGCCAGCTCGCGCGCGCGCTCGTGGAGGCCGCCGCACGCCGAGGCATCGCGCTCGCGGCCAGGGGGCGGCCCGACTGCGACTTGACGAAACCGGAAAGCCTCGCCGCAGCGATCGACGAGGTGCACCCCGATCTCGTCATCAATGCGGCGGCCTATACGGCCGTCGACAAGGCCGAGGCCGAGCGTGATCTCGCCTTCGCCGTCAATTCGCAAGGGCCGGGGCTGCTCGCTCGCCTCTGTGCCGAGCGTGCGCTGCCGCTCGTCCACATTTCCACCGATTATGTCTTCGACGGCTCCAAGACCGCACCCTATGTCGAGAGCGATCCGACCGCGCCGCTCGGCGTTTATGGTCGCTCCAAACGCGAGGGCGAGCGGCGGGTGGCGGTGGGCAATCCACGCCACGTCATACTCCGCACGGCGTGGGTCTACAGCCCCTTTGGCACCAATTTCCTCAAGACCATGCTGCGCCTTGCTGCCAAGCGCGAGCGGCTCGCCATTGTGGGCGATCAGATCGGCAATCCGACCTATGCGGCCCATTTGGCGGAGGCCATCGTCACCATGGCGCCAAGACTGACCAAGGCGGGCGCAGGGGCCCCGCTCTGGGGCACGTTTCACGCCAGCGCTTCGGGCGAGGCAAGCTGGTTCGATTTCGCGGGCGCCATTTTCGCCGAGGCGGCCCACCACGGCGTGTCGCCGCCCATCCTCGAGCGCATCACCACGGCCGATTATCCAACGCCGGCACAGCGCCCGGCGAACTCGCGGCTGGATTGCGCGCGGCTGAAGGCGGTGTTCGGCGTCCGGCTTCCCGATTGGCGCGAGGGTGTGCGGGCCTGCGTGAAGCGGGTCCTTGAGAGAGACAACGGCCAAGGCGGACAATAAGGAAGAATGCTCACATGAAGGGCATCATCCTGGCAGGTGGGTCCGGCACGCGGCTCTATCCGATGACGCTTGCCATCTCCAAGCAGCTCCTGCCGGTCTATGACAAGCCGATGATCTATTATCCCCTCTCCACGCTGATGCTGGCGGGCATTCGCGATATCCTGCTCATCTCCACGCCCCACGACCTGCCGCTGTTTCAAAAGCTCCTCGGCGATGGCGCGCAATGGGGCATCTCGATCACCTATGCCGAGCAGCCCAAGCCGGAGGGCCTGGCTCAAGCCTATATCATCGGCGCGGACTTCGTCGCTGGCGGTCCCTCGGCCCTCATCCTCGGCGACAACATCTTCTACGGCCATGGCATGCCCGAGCTCCTCGATCGCGCCCGCGAGCGTGTGGACGCGCAAGGCGGCGCGTGCGTCTTCGCCTATCATGTGACGGACCCCGAGCGTTATGGCGTGGTCGAACTCGATTCGGCGGGCCGCGCTCTTTCCCTCGAAGAAAAACCTGCGGTTCCCAAGTCCAACTGGGCGGTCACGGGGCTTTATTTCTATGACGGTGAGGCCCCGGAGATCGCGAGGCGCCTCGAGCCGTCAGCCCGCGGCGAGCTCGAGATCACCGATCTCAACGCCCATTATCTCGACCGCGGCCAGCTCCATGTGGAATGCATGGGCCGTGGCTATGCCTGGCTCGACACGGGCACCCCCGACAGCCTTCATGACGCCGCCGCCTTTGTCGCGACACTCACCAAACGTCAGGGCTTTCGCATCTCCTGCCCCGAGGAGGTCGCCTGGCGCATGGGCTTCATCTCCCACGGCGATGTCGCCTGCCGCGGCGAGGCGCTCGGGAAGGGGGATTATGGGCGGTATGTGACCGACCTCGCTGGTTGAGGCCGGCCGTCCCAGCCTCATACTCACCGCTCGTCCCCGCCCCCCTCGGACCACATGGCCCTGATCCCGGATGCCGTGCATGGCGGCATCGGTCCGGTCGACTCCCCATCGCCATTGAGATCCGTGACGGTCCCCGGCGGCCGGCTCGCGAAATGGGCCGCCTTGTCGAACGCGTCCGCGGCACGCCCTTCACCCCGGCCATGGGCAACTTGGTGGGATGCTGCGACGGTCGGATCGGCACCGAAAGCGCCGATTGGGCCGTAAACTCGCAAACGCAGACAAGGGATTCACGAGGAGAGGCAAATCAGCCGGACACCTCGAAAACCTCGTCGGGCTTGACCCGGCAATTCGGAGCGGCAAACGCCGTGTTTCCGGCCCCTGGATCACCCGGTCGAGCCGGGTGATGACGTGAAAGAGAGGTTTTCTCGAGGTCTCCAGCCGGTCCCAAGATAATCTCTGGAAATCTCACCGGCATTCGCGCCGGGGGGCAAATGTCCGGATTCAGTCTTGTCCATCAATCCGTTGTGACGATTC
>JALUTE010000326.1 GCA_027058255.1 Methyloligella sp.
GCCCCCGGCCGCGCCGCCCGCCCGCCCGCGGGCCGCGCCCGGCTCGCCATAGAGGACATCTGCGGGCCGCGCATGCCGATCTTTCCGGTCTTCCGCAAGGCGCTGCTCGGCCCGGGCTGGCCCGACATCGCCTTTGCCGAGGACATGGTGTTCAATGCCGGCCTGCTCGCCCGCGCCGGCGCCTATGCCTTTGTCGAGGGAGCGGACTATCGCTATCACCTGCGCCCGGGCTCCCTCACCCACGGCCCCGAGGCCATGGCCCGGGCCCGGCGCGGCTACGAGCAGATTCTCGCTCTGCTGGAGACTGTGCCCTGGCCCGCCCCTATGGTTCGTGCGGTGCGGGAGACGATCCTCGAGGACCGGCGCAATCTCGAGCGTGCCCGGCGCGGCGGGCATGCCGACGAGGCCGGCGCGGCGCAGAGCTGGCGCGAGGCGGTGCGATGACGCAGCGCATGCGCAAGCTCGCAGGTCTCCTGGTGCTGCTGGCCTTTCTCGCCGTCTACGCCCTGGCGGTCATGGTGCTGGCCGTGGCGATTCTCCCCGGCGCGCATGGGCTCGTCCAGGCAGCCTTCTATGCCCTCGCCGGCCTGCTCTGGGTGCTGCCGGCCGGCCTTCTCATCCGCTGGATGGCCCGCCCCGACCCGGGCGAGGAATAGCCGTTCCGGCCAGCGGCGCCCTCACGTCATCTCATGCCACGTCGAGCTTGCGGAAGCGGTTGGAGAGGGCGAAGGGCGCGCCGGTAAGGAAGACCGAGGTATAGATCGCGCTCTGATAATCGCCATTGAGCGAGACCCGCGGCAGGGCGGTCAGGTGGTCGCAATGCTCGGCATAGACCACGCCCTTGCGGGTGGTCACCGCCGTCTTGAGGCCGAGTTCGCGGGCGAGCTCGAACTCGCGCGGCCCCGCGCTCGTCGGATCGCCATAGGGAAAGCTGAAATGCTCCGGCCGCCTGCCGAGCTCGCGCTCCAGCCGGTCGAGATCGCCCTCCATCTCCTGGCGTGCCCGCGCCAGCGGCAGCTTGGCGAGCGCATAATGGCCGCGCCCATGCGCGCCGATGGTCACCTGCGGCGTGCCCGCGAGCGTGCGCAGCCCCTCCCAGTCGAGGATGCGCTCGGCGCAGAGCTCGTCCGGATTGAACCCGATGCCCCGGCACAGCTCCCGCACCACCTGCCTGGCATCGTCCTCGTCGAGGCGGCGCAGCCACCAATAGATGCGGTGGAACGCGCGCGCCTTCTCCGCCGGCGAGGCGGCCGAGAAGGTTCTGAGCGCACCGTCCATCCGCACCCTGAGCGCGTCCACCTCGGCCACCACCTTCTCCAGCGCCAGCCACCACAGATCGCCGGCCCCGTCCGCATAGTCCGACGGAACGTAGACCGCCATGGGCAGGTCGTACTTGCGGAAGATCGGATAGGCGTATTCCAGATTGTCCCTGTACCCATCGTCGAAGGTGAAGCAGGCGAAGGGGCGCTCGAACTCTCCCTCGCAGAGCCGCCAATGCACCTCGTCCAGCGAGACGATGTCGAAGCCGGCCTCCAGCGTTTGCAGAATGACCTCTTCGAGAAAGCGCGGCCGGACCCGAAGGATGCGATTGGGCTCGAAGGAGCGGGGCGGCTCCGGGCTCACATTGTGCAGCATGAAGATGATGCCAACGCCCCGGGTGAACGGCGCGAGCAATTTGTGACTTCCGGTGAAGTACATGGCGGCCAGCGCGGCCTTGAGAATGCTGGTCGTGCGGCGGCTCATCTCATACCTGAACGCTAGACGATCCTGTCATGTGGCGGCAGGTCGGGGGCGGATCCGGCGGCGGAGTTCCGAAGCCATCGAGATGGCTCCTTTCGCTTGCAGCCATCGCACCCGTCGCCGCGCCCGTTGCGCCTGCTCTCGCGTGGCCGTTGCCCATGTCCGGCCGGCCTTGCGGGCCCATACTGCCCTTCAAATCCCTATTGGCCTCTTAACCGGCCCGGCCGGCAGCCCCACCTCTTACCGCCTATCGCGCTGCCATGGGAAGCGCAAGTCCAACAGGTGCGGCTGGCCTGATCCTTGCTTCTCTCATCCTTGCTCCGGCCTGGACCGGAGCGATCTGGGAGATCGGTCCGTGTTTCACGTCACAGAGTTCGGCGAGGACGAGCTCTCGTCCGCGCCGTCGATTTTGCACGATGCCCCATCGGGTCTGAAGCTCGAGCTCCATGGCGAGCTCGCGCCGCTTGCCGAGGAGTGGCGGGCCTTCGAGCAAACGGCGTCGGCGACCCTGTTCCAGTCCTACGCCTGGCTCGACGCATGGGTCCGCACGGCCGCCGCCATGTCCCAAGAGCGTCCTTTCATCATTCTGGGCCGCGATGATGGCGGGACGCCTCGCTTCATCTGGCCCATGGCCATCCGTCGTGCGCATGGTATCCGCGTGCTCGGCTGGCTCGGTCAGGACCACGGCAACTATGCCATGGGGCTCTCCGATCCGGCCTTCGCCGCGCGCAGCACGGCCGATGACATTCGCCGCCTGCTCGCCCGCATCTCCGCGCGCTTTCCCGATCTGGCACTCGCCCATTTCCGCAATCAGCCGGAAACATGGGATGGTGTGGCCAATCCCTTTGCGGCGCTGCCGCGCCAGCCGTCGCCGAACAGCGGCTTCGCCGTACCTCTCGAGGCCGATTTCGAAGCCGTCTACACGGCGCGCCTGCGTAGCCGGGCCCGTGCGAGCCTGCGCCGAAAGGAGCGCCGCCTCGCCGAAGTCGGCCTCGTGGAGATCGGCGTGGCCGAGACCGCCGAGGACCGCCTCGCCATCCTCGAGGTCTATCTGCGCCAGAAGGCGCGCCAGTTTCGCGAGCGCGGCATCGCCAACGTGTTCGCCGAGCCCGCGATTCAGAATTTCTATCGGGCCCTCGCCCGCGCGAGGGGTCTCGGCGCTCATGGTTTCGAGAACCGCTATCTCACCGTCGGCGGCGATATTGTCGCGACTTTGAGCGGTGTCGAGTTCGCCGGCCGCTTCTATGGCCTGACCAACTCCCTCGCCGCCGGAGATCTCCGGCGCTGGTCCCCCGGCCTCATTCTGCTTCGCGAGCATATCCGCACCTGTTGCCTGCGCGGCACGCGGGTCTACGACATGGGCATCGGCAGCGGCCGCCACAAGGACACCTGGAAGCCGGAGCCGATTCCGCTGTTCGAGAGCTGCATTCCGCTTCGTGCCAGGGGCTGGCCGGCGGCCCTGGCCGTCGGCGCGCGCACCAGCGCCAAACGGATCGTCAAGAACAACCCCCACCTGTGGAGCGCGGCCCAGTCGGTGCGCCGCGCCTTGCGCGGCACGCGCATCCGCGATGCGGCAGGCACCGGGACGGAAAGGCGATAGCGCCCTCGGCCCATCGCCCCCTACACATTCGCGCGTCATGGCGCTATGGGTGAGCGCACAGGGACGCGAGCGTGTGGGGCCGAGCCATCGAGGCGGACTTGGCGCGCCACCGCACTCCGTTTTCGCCACAGCGCATCGCCATGAGAGCCATGGGCTCCGCGAGGCTCCACCATGACCGACACGACATCTTCGCCGATACCGCCTGACCCGCCCGGCCGGGTGCAGGACGACTGCTTCCGCCCGACCAGCGACATGCTGACCCACGCCGAGGCGCTGGCCCTTCTGGAGGCGCGCATTGCGCCGGTGACGCCCGCCGAGACGGTCGGCCTCGCCAATGCTGCGGGACGCATCCTTGCCGAGGCGGTGACGGCCGTGCGCGCGGTCCCGGGCCACGACAATTCGGCGGTGGATGGCTATGCCTTCGCCCATGCCGACTACGATGAGCAGGCGGGCGCGGTGCTCCCCTTGAGCGGCCGCGCCGCCGCAGGGCATCCGCTCGCCGGCCCCGCCGAGCCCGGGACGGCGGTGCGCATCTTCACCGGCGCTGTCGTGCCCGAGGGCTGCGACACGGTCGTGATGCAGGAGGATGTGGAACGGCTGGCCGGACAGGGCGGGGCGGGGGGCGATGCGGTGCGCATTCCGGCCGGTCTGAAGAAGGGCGCCAATGTGCGCCGCGCCGGCGAGGACCTGGCGGGCGGCGAGACCCTCTTTCCCGCCGGTCATCGCCTGCGCCCGCAGGATCTGGCGGCGCTCGCCTCCTGCGGCATCGGCGAGGTCGCGTGCCGCGCACCCCTTCGCGTGGCCATCGTCTCGACGGGCGACGAGATCGTGCGCCCCGGCGCTCCCCTCGCCGAGGGCCAGGTCTATGACGCCAACGCTCCCATGCTGACGGGCCTTCTCGCCCGGCTCGGCGCAACGGTCACCGATCTCGGCGTGCTGCCGGACGATCCCGCCATCGTCCGCGCCCGCCTGGCCGAGGCCGCCCGGTCGGCCGATGTGGTGCTCTCCTCCGGCGGCGCCAGCGTGGGCGAGGAGGATCACATCGCGGCCACCCTGGCGGAGCTCGGCGAGCGCCATCTCTGGCGCATCGCCATCAAGCCCGGCCGGCCCATGCTGTTCGGCCGGATCGGCGGGACCGCTTTCGTGGGCCTGCCCGGCAATCCGGTCGCCGTCTTCGTCTGCTTCCTGCTCTATGCCTGGCCCATGCTCGCCCGGCTCTCCGGCGCCCCCTGGCCGACGCCCCGGCGCTATGTTCTGCCTGCCGGGTTCTCCATTCCGCGCAAGAAAGCCGGTCGGCGCGAGTTCTGGCGCGCCTGGCTGGAGGAGACGGAAGGCGGCCCGGTGGTGCGCAAGTTCCCCCGCGACGGCTCGGGCCTCATCTCCTCGCTGCGCGCCGCCGAGGGCCTCGTCGAGGTGCCCGAGCATGTCACAACCATCGCCGAGGGCGATCCCGTCGCCTACATTCCCCTCGAGGCCTTCGGCATTCTTCCGCCCGGCTGATGCCTGCGAGGCGACCGGCCGCCGCTGGCAGCCTCGGCACCGGCTTCGGCCAGCCAGCGGCCGTCACGCCGCTCCGGCATGGCTCCGCGTCCCGGCGGCCACCTTGTCCTCGATCACGTCCCAGATCATGACGGCGATATCGCTGCCGCCGAAGCGCTTGATCTCGCGAATGCCCGTGGGCGATGTGACGTTGATCTCGGTCAGATAGTCGCCGATGACGTCGATGCCGGTGAAGATGAGGCCGCGCCGTTTCAGCTCCGGCCCGAGCCGGGCGCAGATCTCCCGGTCCCGCTCCGTCAGGGTGGCCGGCTCCGGGCGCCCGCCCACATGCATGTTCGAGCGCGTCTCGTCCGCCGCCGGCACCCGGTTGATGGCGCCTGCGATCTCCCCGTCCACGAGAATGATGCGCTTGTCGCCGCCGCGCACCTCGGGCCGGTATTCCTGCACCATGAAGGGCTCGCGAAACACGGTCTGGAACAGCTCGACCAGAGAGGCGAGATTGGTGTCCTCCGGCGCGATGCGGAAGATGGCCGCGCCGCCATTGCCATAGAGCGGCTTCAGGATGATGTCCTTGTACTCGGCGCGAAACGCCTTCACATCGTCGAGCGAGCGCGTGACCATGGTCGGCGGCATGAGATCGAGAAAATCGAGCACGAAGATCTTCTCCGGCGCGTTGCGCACATGCGCCGGATCGTTGACCACCAGCGTCTCCGGCGCGAGCCGCTCCAGGAGGTGTGTCGTGGTGATGTAGCTCATGTCGAAGGGCGGGTCCTGGCGCAGATGCACCACGTCGAAGTCGGAAAGGTCGGCGCTGCGCGACTCGGTGAGGCGATAGTGGTCGCCCTCCCGGTCCTCGACCGAGAGCGTGTGACCGCGGGCAATGAGCCGTCCGTCCCGGAGCGTCAGGTCGGGCGGCGTATAGTAGAAGAGGCCGTGCCCGCGCCGCTGCGCCTCCAGGAGAAGGGCAAAGGTGGAATCGCCACGGATGTCGATCCGGGCGATGGGGTCCATCTGGAAGGCGACTTCGAGAGGCATGGCTCGTCTCGGCTCCACTGGCAATCGCGTGACACTTGCAGGCTCGCACCGCTGCGGCCCGGCGGATGGCACCTCAGGCTGCGGTGCGCCCTGCAGGGCCGCCCCTGGCCCTGGCGTCGGCCGCGGCTCTGCGCGCCGGGTGGCGCCGGCCCCTGGCGCCGCTGTCGGGCTCCTCGGAGGGGTAGGTGAAGGAGCCGAAGCGCACCACCAGCACGGAGACCGCCAGGATGAGGATTGCACCGGAAATGACGAGGGCGTTGTACTCCGGCACGCTCGCCGTCGCCACGACGCCGGGATGCGGGCTGATGACACCGATCAGGTGCCGTGTCAGCGCCGTGATCGCCACATAGAGCAGGAAACGCACCGGCATCCGGTTGGTCCGAAAATAGACGCCCACCATGGCGCCGATCTCCAGATAGATGAAGAGCAGCAGCAGGTCCTCGATCGTGGCGGTTCCCTTCTCCATCATCTCGAAGAAGGCGATCGCCGCCGACCACACCGTGGCGGCGCCGATGGCGAAAAGGGCGAGCAGGTGAAAGCCGTCCACCATGAGCCGCCCAAAGGGGTCGACCCTCTGGCGCAGGCTGCGTCGGCTACGTGAGCTGAGGGAGGTCATGTCCGTCGAGATCTCCATGCAAGCCCCGAGGCGCGCATCTGTAGCAGCCGCCGCCCATCCGGTAAACACGCCGCGCGAAACACGCCGCGTGTCTCTCGGCCTGTGGCACGGCGTGCCGTGTCAATTTCATAGGCGCCGTTGCGGGTGGACCGGCGATGGCGCATAATTCCGGGCTTCGGCCGGGCGTCTCGGGTATCTGCGATGAAGAAGATGCTGTTCCTGCTCCTCGTCCTGCTCGCGATTCCCGCCGCCGGCTGGGGGCTGGGCACCGTCATGCTGCAGGACATCGACAAGACGCTTGCCCGCAAGAACCTTCCACCGCACGCCGAGGTCTGCCCCGCCAGCCCCCTCGCCTCCATGGCCGGGCGCGGCGCCTTCTGCGCCCGCATCGGCGAGATCCGGCTTCTGCGCGCCCTCGGGCTTTTCGCCGCCATTGCCGGCGTTCTCATTCCGCTCATCTTCTGGGTCTTCGCCCGCATCTCCCATGGCGATCGGGACAGGCTTGCCCGCATCTTTCCCCCGCTGGTGCGACTCTCCCTGTACGCTCTCGCTGTCCTGGTCCTCGCCCAGGGCGCGATTTTCGTCGGCGGCCTCTATTTGGGCGAGGCCCATTATTTCGGGCAGACCACCCTGTGGCTCATCCTGCTCGTGGCGATCCTGTTCGCCTATACCGTCTTCGAGCTGTTCAAATGCGCCATCACCTTCGGCGCCGGCGGCACCGTCCATGTCATGGGCCGGCGCCTCGATGCGGCCGAGCAGCCGGGGCTCCACCGTTTCGTGGCAGCGCTCGCCGACAAGCTCGGCGCGCGCAAGCCCGACAATCTGGTGGTCGGCCTCGACCCCAATTTCTTCGCCACCAGCGCGGCCATGCGGCTGCCCACGGAGCAGCGCGCCACATCCGGCACGACCCTGTTCCTCTCCCTGCCCCTTTCCCGGCTGTTCACCCGTGAGGAGCTGGCCGCCGTCATCGGCCACGAGCTCGGTCACTTCCGCGGCCGCGATACGGCCTACAGCCAGCGTTTCGCCCCCATCTATGCCGGTCTCGGCTCGGCCATTGAGAGCGTCAGCGATTCCGATGGCGGGGCCGTGCACTGGGGCGCACTGCCGGCGCGCGCGCTGCTCGGCTTCATGTATGAGGTCTTCGCCACCTCGGAGCGCTCCATAGGCCGCGAGCGCGAGCTCGCCGCCGACCGCGCCGCCACGGAGGTGGCGCCGGTGCACGCCCTCGCCACCTCTCTTGTGAAATGCGCCATGCTGTCCTCTCTCTGGGACCTCATTCGCGAGAACAACGTCGCCCGTCTCAACGGGGGGCTCGTGACACGCAACCTGTCCATGGCCTTCGCCAATGCCGTGAAATACGACATCGATCACGACAGCCTGTCGGTCTCCATCGCCGAGATGCTCGAGGTCGAGATCGCTCACCCCACGGACACCCATCCGGCCATATCCGAGCGCCTCGAGGCCCTCGACGGCGCGCCGGACACCATCACCGTGGCCGACCTGAAGGTGCCGGGGGAGAGCGCGATCCGCATGCTCGAGGGCCATCGCGAGATCGAGGAGGAGCTCACGGCCCTGGAGCACCGCCTGATGGTCGAGACCGGTCTCGCCACCATTCCCGACGAGGACAAGATGTCCGAGGAAGAGCTGTTCGACCGCATCATGCTGAATGTCGTCTACACGGTGACGGCCGCCCTGGTGACGGCCGACGGGCATATTGACGACGAGGAGATCCGGGTCGCAGAGGAGACCTGCCGCCGCTTTCTGCCCAATTTCGAGCCTGTCGATTTTCGCGAATATTGCTATCATCCCGTGGACCGGCCGGATACGGACGAGGCAATCGGCGTCCTGGCGGATGCGCTCAGCGAGGAGGGGAAGACCTTGGTCATGGAGATGCTGGAAGCCGTTGCCGATGCGGACGACGTGCTTGCGCCCGAGGAGCGCGATCTCCTGGATCGCGTGCGCCGCGCCTTCGCCGAGGCGCAATGAGCGGATCGGCCATGCCCCTCGCTCTTGCATCCCCTGCCGCCCGCCATGGGCTCCGCGCGCCGCGCGGCCTGTGCGCCATCCTTGTCGCCGCGGCCTGCATGGCCCTGACCGCTGTCCTCACTCCGCCCCTCACCGCAAGCCCCGCCGAGGCGCGTGCGGAGGACCTGGGCCGTGCCCTCAAGCGCGCGGCCAAGGATGCGGCCAAGGCGAAGAAGAAGGACGACGATGCGCCGGCCCCGCCCCGCCGCTCCGTCATCCGCTTCGTGACCGAGGCCGAGTATCCGCCGTTCAACTATTACGCCGAGGACGGCACGCTCACCGGGTTCAACATCGATGTCGCCCGTGCCATTTGCCTGGAGGCGGAGGTGAGCTGCGACATTCAGGTGCGCCGTTGGGAGGACCTGATCCCGGCGCTGGAGCGCGGCGAGGCGGACGCCATCATCGCCTCACTTGCCATCCGCCCGTCCACCCTCGCCCGGGTCGATTTCACCGACCGCTACTATTTCACGCCGGCCCGGTTCGTCGCCCGCCGGGACGCGCCGAAGCTGGACATCACGCCCGTCGGGCTCGAGGGCAAGCGCATCGGCGCCCTCCGGGGCACGGCCCATGCAGCCTTCCTCAAGGTGTTCTTCCCCGACAGCATCGTCATTCTCTACGACAGCCCCGCAGCCGCCCGCCGCGCATTGATCAAGCGGCGCATCGACCTCCTGTTCGGCGACGGGATCACCCTGTCCTTCTGGCTGAACGGCACCAGCTCGCGCGGCTGCTGCGAGTTTCGCGGCGGGCCCTTCGCCGAGCCCCGCTATTTCGGCGATGGCATCGGCATTGCGGTGCGCAAGGGTGACACGGCGCTGAGGGACATGATCAACACGGCGCTTGCGCGGCTGCGCTCGCCGGATCGCACCAAACGCACCTCGACCGAGGGTCTCCAGGACCTCTTCCTGCAATATTTCCCGATCAAGGTCTATTGAGCCCCGCCAGCCGGCTCATCGTCCCTCGGGCGCTGCAGGGCGGGCTGGCGGGCGATCCAGGCGCCGAGGCAGTCCGCATAGGCCCGGTGCAGCCGGGCGCTCGGATGGCCGCGCCCGCCCACCCGCATCTCGGGCCTGCGCCACCAGCCCGGCAGATTGCAATCAAGAAATGGAATGGCGGCCTCGCGCAACCCGGCCCGCAGGGGCTCGGGCATGGCCGTCAGCCCCATGGTGAGAAAGAGGGCGCCATGGCGCCGGGCGAGGGCCTGCATGCGCCGGACGAGCGCAATGGTCACGCGCATGCTCTCCGCCTCGGAGGCGTCGTGCATGAGGGCGAGCAGGCCGTCATGGGCAAGGCGCACCAGCGCCGAGCGCGTCTCCAGCGGCCACACCGGCACCGGTCCGCCCGCATGGGGCACGAGCCGTCCGCCCTCGAGGCGCATATGGGGCGGCGCGAGCAGCCGCCCGTCGCTGGTGGTGAGATAGCGCACCCAGTCCACCGCCGCGACGTTCCGCGCCGCATGGTGCGCGATCATGGCATAGACCAGCGCCCGCACACGGCCCTTGCGCCGGGGGGCGGCGAGCTGGCGCTCGGCCATGCGCAGCGCCTGGAGCGTGGAATAGCCCCCGGTGCCGTAATTCAGCACATGAAGGGCGGGAAAACGCGCGTTCAGAAGGGCCGCGAAGGTCTCGCCATCGCGCACCCCGTAGCCTTGCGCGAAACTGCCCCCGACCAGGAGGATTTCCGCCCCTCCCTCGCGGCCGCGCGCCCTCGGGTCGAAACGCCGCCCATCCGCGAGGAAGCGCATGGGGCTCCGCGGCCCTTCGATGGCCGTGAAACTGCCCTCGCGATTGCGCCAGCCGAGCCGTGCATCCGGCGCGGCCCAGGACCGGCCCGCGAGATAGGGATTGACCCGCAGCACGCGCGGCGCCTCGCCGGCAAGGCGCAGCCCCGCCTCCAGCGCCGCGAGCACCAGGCCCGCCGCCGCCAGTGCGAGCGCCCCGCCACGAAGCCACGCCCGCGCCGCCATCAGCCGGCACGCCTTGCGAACCGGCGCCGCGCGTGCTGCGGGTCAATCCCTATCT
>JALUTE010000327.1 GCA_027058255.1 Methyloligella sp.
GTCGCGGGCGGGAGGGCGCATCGGGCGGGCGGCTTCAGTCGGACCGGTTTTCCTCGGGCGCGAAGACGAGCACGCTTTCAGGGGCGATGTCGACACCGACCTCCGCATGAGGGCTTGGCGCCTCGCGCTCGGAGAGGCGGGCGCGCAAGGGCTGATCCAGCCCCTCGACGGCGATCTCCACGAGCGCCGCATCACCCAGAAAGCGCACATTCAGCACACGGCCCGCGCGCCCCGCCCCGGGCGCGACGAGGCGCACGCCGCGCTGGCGAATGCACAGCACCGCCTCCTCGCCCGCCTGCAGGCCATCGGCCGGAAAGCCGCCAAGCGGCGTGCACAGCTTTCCGCCCTCGACCCGGCACCGCAGCTCGTTGATGTCGGAGAAGAGGCGGGCGACGAAGAGATCGGCGGGCTCGCGATAGAGATGCTCGGCGTCGCCCTGCTGCACGAGCCGTCCGGCGCGCATGACGGCGATGCGGTCGCCCATGCGCATGGCCTCCTCGGAATGGTGCGTGACGATCATGCAGGTAGCGCGGGTCTCCTTCAGGATCGCCAGCGTCTCCTCCTGCATGGAATCGCGAAGCTGGATGTCGAGACCGGAGAAGGGCTCGTCCATGAGCAGCACGCTTGGCCGCGGCGCCATGGCGCGGGCGAGCGCGGCGCGCTGCTGCTCGCCGCCCGAGAGGACGTGCGGATAGTCGTCGGCATAGCGGGCGAGCCCCACCCGCTCGAGGGCCGCGAGCGCGATCCGGTGTGCCTCCGCGCGTGAGAGGGAGCGCAGGCCGAAGGCGACGTTCTCGAGGATCGACAGATGCGGGAAGAGGGCGAAATCCTGGAACATCAGGCCGATTCCGCGCTTCTCCGGAGGCACGAAACGGTTCGGGCCGGAGACCTCCTGCCCGTCCATGAGGATCCGCCCGCCCGAGACCTTCTCGATGCCGGCGGCAAGCCGCAGCAGGGTGGTCTTGCCACAGCCCGACGGGCCGAGCAGGCAGACGACCTCGCCGGGTGCGATGTCGAGGGAGAGGTCCCGCACGGCGAAGGACTCGCCATAGCGCCGGGCCACGCGATCGAAGGTGAGGCGCGAGGCAATGGTGGCGGCCGCCGTGCCCCGTGGCCCCCAATAGGCGCCGCGCGAGGAGGTCCGGCGCTCTCGCCGGGGGAAAAGATCGGGAAAATTCATAACCTTGACAGCAAGCCTCGACTCGAATTCACGCTGCGACTCCACACGCCCGAGCTCCACGCGCCCAAACTTCACACGGACGAGCCCGGCTGCACGTCCCATGCCACCCCTGGCGTGCCCTAAGCGCCCGCCTCGCCCTCTTCGCCGCTCCTGCCCGTCGCCGGCGCGGCGAAGAGGTCGTCCTGCTCCTCCTCGTCCTCGAGCGGGTCCTCATCATCGCGCAGCGCCGCCGCATCGCTCGGCTCGGGAACCGTGAAGCCCGGCGGCAGATTGCCATCGAGGAGGCCTGCCCCCTTCAGCTCCGCCAGGCCCGGCAGGTCCTTGATGCTCTCGAAGCCGAAATGCTCAAGGAAGGCCTCGCTCGTGCCATAGGTGATGGGCCGGCCCGGCGTGCGCCGGCGCCCGCGCATGCGAATCCATCCGATCTCAAGCAGCACGTCGAGCGTACCCTTGGATGTGCTCACCCCCCGGATCTCCTCAATCTCGGCCCGGGTCACCGGCTGATGATAGGCGATGATGGCAAGGGTCTCCAGAGCCGCCCGCGAGAGCTTGCGCTCCTCGACACGTTCACGTTCGAGAAGATGGCCCAGATCCTCGGCCGTGCGGAAGGCCCATTTGCCGGCCACGCGCACCAGATTGATGCCGCGGCCGGAATAGTGCGCCTGCAACTCTTCGAGGAGCGCCCGCACATCCATCTCCTCGTCCAGATGCTCGACCAGGCTCGCCTCGTCCAGAGGATGCTCGGCCGCGAAGAGCAGGGCCTCGATGACACGCAGGGCCGCGCTGCGCCCCGCAAGCGGCAGGACCCGAACATTGTCCGGCAGGGCGCGCGCCTCGTGAACGGGGCCGTCGCCGAGATGCTCCACGCGCCCCTCGGCAACATTGCCGGCTTCGGCGCGCTCCTCGCTCGCTCTGACTGCGTCCATCATCATCCCCCTGATCCCAGGTTCTTCGCTTGTGCCTGGCGCTTCATGCCCCGGCCGCACCTGCGCGCCGGCGCCTCGTGCACCGCGCGCTCACGTGAGCTTGTCGAACGCGGCCCGCGCATCGCCTGCGCCGGCCCCCTTGCGCCGGACATAGAGCGGGGCGAAGGGCGCCGCCTGGCGCAGCTCCACCAGCCCCTCGCGGGCCATTTCCAGCGTCGCCCCGAAGGCGCTGGCCCGCACCGTGCGGGCCTGATCGGGAGCGGGCAGAAATGCGGCCAGATAGTCGTCGAGCGCCGCCCAGTCGCAGCGCATGCCGAGGAGCGCCTCGAGACGCTGGCGCGCCTCCTTGATGGACCAGACCACACGCGCCGCGATGGTGACCTTCACCTCCATGGTGCGTTGTCGCTGCACGGCATAGGCCTTGAGCAGGTCGAACACGGTGGCGGTGTAGCGGCTCCTGCGCTTGAGGCGCACGCCTTCCGGGGCGCCGCGCGCGAACACGTCCCGCCCGAGGCGCTTGCGCGCCATCAGCTCGCCCGCCGCCTGGCGCATGGCCTCGAGTCGCTTGAGCCGGAAGGCCAGCATCCGCGCCAGCTCCTCGCCCGTGGGCTCCTCGTCGTCCGTCTCCTCCTCCGGCAGCAGCAGCTTGGATTTGAGGAAGGCGAGCCAGGAGGCCATCACCAGATAATCCGCTGCAAGCTCGAGGCGCAGCTTGCGGGCCTCCTCGATGAAGGCCAGATATTGTTCCGCCAGGGCCAGGACCGAAATGCCGGCAAGGTCCACCTTCTGGGTGCGCGCGAGCGTCAGGAGGAGGTCGAGCGGCCCCTCATAGCCATCGACCGAGACGACGAGGGCCGTATCCTCGCCGCCCGCGGGGCCTCTTGCGGCGTCCTCCTGCCACTCGTCGCCCTCGGGGCGGTCCGGCTGCTCTGTGTTCGGCGCGTCCATCATGCTCCTCGCCAAGGCGCTCCCGGCGGTCCTGGCGGGGCGCTGCGTTCTTCTCCGTGCTACCTAGATAGGCGCAATCTACACCGATTCACCCCCTGGCGGGCGAGCCATATTCGAGGGCCTGCGCCAGCGCCGCCTCGGCGCGTGTCTCATCGAGAAGAGCGGGCGGGCGAATGCGCGCGCGGGCCGCCTGGAGCCGGCGAAGGGCCGAGCCCTCCAGAGGCCGCGCCACGTCCGCAAGCGTCATCATCTCTGGAAGCGCGCCATTGCAGTGGAGCACCACATCCACGCCGGCGGCCCAGGTGGCCCCAGCGCGCTCGGCCAGGGGGCCGCGCAGGGCGCGCATGGACACATCATCGCTCATCAAGAGGCCATGGAAGCCGATGGCACCGCGCACCACCTCGGTGATGACTCGCTCG
>JALUTE010000328.1 GCA_027058255.1 Methyloligella sp.
ATGATATCCTGATCGCCCCCTCGATCCTGTCCGCGGACTTCGCGCGGCTCGGAGAGGAGGTGCGCGCCATCGACGAGGCCGGCTGCGACTGGATCCATGTCGATGTCATGGACGGGCATTTCGTGCCCAACATCACCATCGGCCCCGATGTGGTCGCCGCGATCCGCCCGCACACCGAGAAGCTCTTCGACGTGCATCTGATGATCGCGCCGTGCGATCCCTATCTGGAGGCCTTCGCCAAGGCGGGCTCGGACATCATCACCGTTCATGCCGAGGCCGGGCCGCATCTCGACCGCTCGCTGCAATTCATTCGCAGCCTCGGCAAGAAGGCCGGAGTGTCCCTCAACCCCTCGACGCCCGAGAGCGCCATCGAGTATGTCCTCGACAAGGTCGACCTCATCCTGGTGATGACGGTCAATCCGGGCTTCGGCGGGCAGAGCTTCATCGAGTCCCAGGTGGAGAAGATCGCGCGCATTCGCAAGATGATCGGCGCACGGCCGATCCACCTCGAGGTCGATGGCGGTGTCAACCGGGACACGGTGCACAAGGTGGCGGCGGCCGGGGCGAATGTGATGGTGGCCGGCTCGGGCGTCTTCAAGGGCGCGCCCTATGCGGAGAACATCGCCGCGATCCGCGCCAATGCCCAGGGAGCGCTGGCCGCCGCCTGAGGACGTCACCCGCCAGGGTGTCGCCACAGCCGCGCGCGCCGGGGCCGGCGCGCCGGCAGGCGCAAAGCGATGGGAGAGGCCGCATGCAGGGTGGAGACTCCGACGAGGCCGGCACCGCCGACGCCGCGCCTGAGGGTTGCCGCTTCATCTGCCGTATCACGCCGGGCTGGCCCGAGGCGGTGGTGTTCGATCTCGATGGCACGCTGGTGGACACCGCGCCGGATCTCGCCGCCTCCCTCAATATGCTGCTCGAGGGGCAGGGTCTCGAGCCGCTCGGCGTCGAGGAGGTTCAGACCATGATCGGCGCCGGCGTGCCCAAGCTCATCGAGCGCGGCTTTCGCGCCCGCGGCGTCAGCCTCGATGCCGATGCCCTCGCCCCGCTGGTCGAGACCTTCCTGACCCATTACAGCGCCCACGCCACCGACCAGTCGGCGCTCTATCCCTGGGCGGAGGAGGCGCTGAAATATCTCACGCGCCACGCCATTGCGAGCGGGGTGTGCACCAACAAGCCGACCGAGGTGAGCCGGCGCATCCTGCAGGACCTCGGCCTTCTCGCCTATCTCGATGCGGATGTGGGGGGCACGTCGGGCTACCCGAAGAAACCCGACCCGGCGCCGCTGCGCGCTCTTCTCGATCAGCTCGGTGTCACGCCCAAGACGGCGGTCATGGTGGGAGACAGCGCCACCGACATCGCCACGGCCCGCGCCGCGGGGCTGCCGGTGATCGTGCTCACCCATGGCTATTCGCCGGAACCCGTCTCGGAGCTCGGCGCCGATGAGGTCATCGATGCCTTGAGCGATCTGCCACAGGCGCTCTCTCGGCTGCGCGCGCGCGTCGAGCCCTCCTGAGTTCCAGCTCCTGAACGCGCCTCTCGCCCGGGCCCGCCCCTGCAAGGCTGCCCTTCCTGCCGCAATCAACGCGCCGGCATCGCCCCGCCGCCGTTCCCGTTCCCGAGCGAGGCGAGGAAGGCGATCAGGTGGCCGATCTCCTCCGGCGTGAAGACGAATTCCGGCATGTCCGGATGGCCCGTGACAATCCCCTCGGCCAGCGCCTCCTCCAGGCTCTCCAGAGGCCAGCGCTCGGCGAAGATGCGGAACGGGGGCGCGATGGCGAGCGGGCTCTCGCCGGTGCGCCCGAGCGCGTGGCAGCGGCCGCAATTTTTCTCGGCAAGGGCGCGGCCCTGAGCGACGGCCGTGTCGTCCGCGCGCAGAGCTCCCCAGGGGGCAAGCCCCCACGCCAGGGCGAGCGTAAAGAGCGCAACCCTTCCGGCCCGCCACCCCCATCGCCGAGGCCTGTGCACCTGCATCATCGACGTCCTATCCATGGCGGCCAACGCCTCTCGACACGCATCACCGCCGACGGCGTCGCCGTCGCCGCCCGCCCAAGAGGCCGCCGAGCGCCCCGCCGATCGCCGTGCCGAGCGAGCGCAGCAGCGCCTTGGTGAAGGCCTCCCCCGCGCTCTGCCGGCGCGAACGGCGCGCCCGCCGGCGGCGCGTGCCGCCGCTTCTGCGCCCTCCCCCGCGCGGGACGGGCGGCACGCGGAACTCCCCGTGCTGCTCATACTCCATGTCGCGGCGCCCTCCGAGGGTGCCGCCAGCCTCGGCGCGCCGGGCCTCGATCTCCTTCGCACGCTTCTTGAGCATCTCATGGGCGGACTCGCGGTCGATCCGCTTGTCGTACTGGCCGGCAATGGGCGAGGCGGCGATGATCTCGGCCCGCTCCTCGCGCGTGAGGGGGCCGAGCCGAGAGGACGGCGGGCGGATCAGCGTGCGCTGGACGATGGAGGGGGCGCCCTTCTCGCCCAGGGTCGAGACCAGCGCCTCGCCGACGCCGAGCTCCAGGATCACCCGCTCGGTATCGAGCTCCGGATTGGGCCGGAAGGTCTCGGCGGCCGCCTTGACCGCCCGCTGCTCACGCGGCGTGAAGGCACGCAACGCATGCTGGATGCGATTGCCGAGCTGGCTGGAGACGCTATCGGGCACGTCGAGCGGGTTCTGGGTGACGAAATAGACGCCGACGCCCTTGGAGCGAATGAGCCGCACCACCTGCTCGACCTTCTCGAGGAGCGCCTTGGGCGCCTCGTCGAACAGCAGATGCGCCTCGTCGAAGAAGAAGACGAGCTTGGGCTTTTTCGGATCGCCCACCTCTGGAAGCTCCTCGAACAGCTCGGAGAGGAGCCAGAGGAGGAAGGTGGCGTAGAGCCGGGGCGAGCGCATGAGCTTGTCGGCGGCGAGCACATTGATATAGCCGCGCCCATCGCGGGTGGTGCGCATCAGGTCGCGAATGTCGAGCGCCGGCTCGCCGAAGAAGTTGACCGCCCCCTGCTCCTCGAGAACCAGGAGCCGGCGCTGAATGGCGCCGATGGAGGTGGCCGACACGGTGCCATAGTCGGTGGTGAGCTCCTTGCGCCGCTCGGCGATGCTGCTCAGCAGCGCGCGCAGGTCCTTCATGTCCAGGACCGGCATGTCCTCGTCGTCGGCCACCCGAAAGGCGATGTTGAGCACGCCCTCCTGCGTCTCGTTGAGGTCCATCAGCCGGGCGAGCAGCAGCGGCCCCATCTCCATGACGGTGGTGCGGATCGGATGGCCCTGCTCGCCGAAGAGGTCCCAGAAAATGGTCGGAAAGGCGTCATAGGTATAGTCGTCGAAGCCGATCTTCTCCGCCCGCTTCTCCAGAAAGTCCTTCTCGACCCCCTTGGCGGCGACGCCCGAGAGATCGCCCTTCACGTCGGCGCAGAAGACCGGCACGCCGTGGTTCGAGAACCCCTCGGCCAGGATCTGCAGCGAGACGGTCTTGCC
>JALUTE010000329.1 GCA_027058255.1 Methyloligella sp.
GGCGTGACCGACGATCTGACGGACCGCTATGACGCCGTGGCGCTCGTGCGCGCGGGGGCGGCGGCGCTGGGCGGCAAGGGCGGCGGCGGGCGCGCCGACATGGCCCAGGCCGGCGGTCCCGACGGCAAGCGGGCGGAGGCGGCCCTCGATGCCATCGAGGCGCTGGTAAGCGAGCTTGCCGAAGCGGCATAGGGGGCAGGCCCAGCCAACGCCCGCGCGAGGCGGCGCCACACCGGCGGGCGCGGCGCGGCCAGGAGGAGGCGCAAGCGCCATGGCAGATTGCACAAGTTTGCAACGGCTCATTGCCGGCTACCGGGCCTTCCGCGAAGGCGCCTGGGAGCAGAACCGCGCGCGCTACCGCATGCTTGCCGAGCATGGCCAGGCCCCCGGGGTCATGGTCATCGGCTGTTGCGATTCCCGCGTGGATCCCTCGCTCCTGTTCGGGGCGGGTCCGGGCGAGCTTTTCATCGTCCGCAATGTTGCCAATCTCGTTCCCCCCTTCGAGCCCCATGGCGACTACCATGGCACCAGCGCCGCACTCGAGTTCGCCGTGACATGCCTTGGCGTCGGGCATGTGATCGTTCTCGGCCACACCCATTGCGGTGGCATCAAGGCCCTGCGCGAAGGCTTGGCCGAAGCCGGCGAGACCGGCGACTTCATCGCCAGGTGGATGTCGATCATGAACCCGGCGCGCGCCGCCGTGCTCGATGCCCACCCCGGCGCGCCGGAGGAGACCGTCCAGCGCGCCCTCGAGGAGGCCTCGATCCGCAACTCCCTCGCCAATCTCGAGACGTTTCCCTTCGTGCGCGAGCGCCTTCGTGACGGGCGGTTGCAGATTCACGGTTGGCAGTTCGACATCACCTCGGGAGAGCTGAGGGGCCTTGACAGGGAGCACAACGCCTTCGTGCCGCTCGGTTGATCTCCGCGCCGGGAGCGGGAGACCCGGCGGCCGGACGCCTCACGCGGCCTCGGCCCATTTGCGTGCCTGCTCGAGCTCGTCCATCTCGAAATACGCGACCTCGGCCCTGGTGAACGGTTTGGACGCCCAGGTCATCCATTTCTGCCAGGCCTTCTCTCCCACCATGGCGATGCGCCGGACGTCGTTCCTGTGCTCCATGTCGATCTTCAGGTCCTCGATCATGGCCGCGACGCTGTCCCAGCCGGAAAAGTCCTTCATGACGATCAGGAGCGAAGGGCGCGGATGCTTTGCCAGTTGCTCGTCGAGCCAGGGATGAAGGCGCTCGTAATCGGCCTTGCTCAGCGTCCCGCTGACGCGAATGGCCAGAAGATCGTCGCTCGTCTGCGGAAGGATCTCATACATGACCGCGTCTCCTTTCGGGTTGTATGCGCTGTTCCCAATGCCGGCCGTCACCGGCGCGACGGCGGGCCGAAGGTGAGCAGTCTCAGCGCGTTGAGCGTCACCAGCACGGTCGCGCCCGTATCGGCGAGAATGGCCATCCAGAGGCCCGTGAGGCCAAGCACGCTGGTGATCAGGAGAACGCCCTTGAGGCCGAGCGCGATGGTGATGTTCTCGCGGATATTGGCCATGGCCGCGCGCGCGAGCCGGATCATGTGCGCCACGCCCCGCACCCGGTTGCGCAACAGGGCGCCGTCGGCGGTCTCGAGGGCCACATCGGTGCCCGAGCCCATCGCGATGCCCACCGTGGCAGCCGCCAGGGCCGGGGCATCGTTGATGCCATCGCCGACCATCATGACGCCTCCTGCAAGATCCATGTCCCGCACGGCGGTGAGCTTGTCGTCGGGGAGAAGCTCGGCCTGCGGCTCGAGGCCAAGATCGCGGGCGATCGCCCGGGCGGTGCGCGCATTGTCGCCCGTCAGCATCACCGCGCTGATCCCCAACTCGCCGAGCTCCGCAATGGCCTCGCGGGCATCCTCGCGCGGCTCGTCGCGAAGGGCGATGAGACCGATCACCTCGCCGCCGAGAATCACCATGACCACCGTCTTGCCCTCGGCCTCGAGCGCAGCCGCCCTCTCGGCGACGTCGCCCTCCAGCGCAGCGAGCTCGAAGGCAAAGCGCGGCGAGCCCACGATCACCCGCTCGCCATCGACCTCCGCCTCCACGCCGCGCCCCGCAAGGAGCCTGGCCTCGCGCGCCGGCGCAATCGTGAGGCCCTTCTCCCGCGCCCGCGCGACAATCGCCTCCGCGAGCGGATGGCTGGAGCCGGCTTCCACCGAGGCCGCGAGGGCGAGCAGGGCATCGTCCGTGACGGTGAGCCCCTCCACATCCGTGACCACGGGGCGCCCGCGCGTGAGCGTGCCCGTCTTGTCGAACGCAACCCGCGTGGTCCCGGCGATCGCCTCGATCACGGCCCCGCCCTTCATCAGAAGGCCGTGGCGCGCTCCGGCCGAAAGCGCCGAGGCAATGGAGGCCGGCACCGAGATCACGAGCGCGCAGGGGCAGCCGATGAGCAGGAGCGCGAGCGCGCGATAGATCCATGTGGTCCAGGCCTCGCCAAAGGCAAGCGGCGGCACGATGGCAACGAGCACGGCAAGGCTCACAATGGCCGGCATGTAGACGCGCGAGAAGCGGTCGATGAAGCGTTCGGTCGGCGCCCGCGCCTCCTGGGCTTCCTCCACCAGGCGAATGATGCGGGCGATGGTGTTGTCTTCCGGAGCGCGCGCGACCCGCACATGCAACGCCGCCTCGGTGTTGATGGATCCCGCGTAAACAGGGTCGCCCGCAGCCTTGGTGACGGGGACGGACTCGCCCGTCACCGGGCTCTCGTCGATCCCGGACGTGCCTTCGACAATCTCCCCATCGGCGGGGATGCGGTCGCCCGGCCGCACCAGAACCGTCTGCCCGATGGCAAGCTCCGCCGCATCGACGAGGCGGGTCTCGTTCCCGTCCACAAGCAGGGCCGTCTTGGGAACGAGGTCTGCCAGGGCCGCGATGCCGGCGCGGGCACGGTCGGCGGCGACGCCCTCCAGCACCTCGCCCACCGCAAACAGAAAGACCACGATGGCCGCCTCCTCCACCGCGCCGATGAGGATGGCGCCGGACGCGGCGATGGTCATCAGCATTTCGATGGTGAAGGGGATGCCTGCCGCCAGCGCTGCGAAGGCCCGCCGCGCAACGGGCACGAGGGCGACGAGCGTGGCACCGGTGAACACCCATTGGCTCACCTCGGCACCGAAGATGAATTTCGAAGCCCAGGCGACGGCGAGCACGGTGCCCGCGAGAATGACCAGCCGGCCCTTGGCCGTGCGATGCCAGGCGGACACCCCGTCCCTGGCCCGCGGGGCGGCCTTCGGCCTGCACGGGCTGTCCGGACCATGGCCGCAGGCGCTCTCGCCAGTCTCGCCAGCCGCCTCCGCGCCCTGAGTGTCCGCCAGCGCCTCGGCGCTATAGCCGAGCTTGGCGATCAACGCCTCGACCGCCTCGCGCCGCGTGCGGGCCTCGTCCAGCTTCAGCGACAGCCTGCCAGAGACGGCAGACACGTTCACATCGCAAACGCCGCCAAGCCGCTCCAGCGCTGCGGCAATCTTCTTCGCGCAGCCCCCGCAGTCCATGCCGTCCACGCGCCAGTGCAGCTCGGCCGTCGAGGACGTGATCGGCTTTTGCATCACAGTCTCTCCCGCGCATCTCGGATCGTGGGCGGGAGGATGCAACCTCGAGCGACTAGAGGATCAAGGGCCGATCTCAAGGACAAGGCGCTGCGCGCGCCGCGTCATGCCAGCGCCGCAACAGCGGCACATCCACGACGCCCGGCGCCTCGGCCAGACCGGTGAGGGGCTCGAAGGGGGCGTCGGGCTCACCCAAATCGCTGATGACGGCAAGGGCGCCGGTGAAATCCTGCCCCTCGGAATAGGCGCTGACCGTGATGAGACAGCCAAGGCCCGCACCCCGAGCGGCGAGGAGCCCGTTGCGGCTGTCCTCGAGCGCGAGACAGGACCCAGCCTCGAGGCCGAGCTCGCGAAGGGCCAGGCGGTAGACATCCGGGGCCGGCTTCTTGTTCGCCACCATGTCGCCGGCAGCAATGGCGTCGAATCCGGCCAAGGCGTTCGGGCCCAGCGTGCCCTCGAGCAGCGCCTCCAGGGGTCCGATATTGGTGGTCGTCGCAATCGCAAGGCGCAGGCCCTCGGCGCGCGCCTCCTCCATCAACCGGCGCACGCCGGGCCTGAGTGGAACAGCGCCCGACGAGATCATGGTGATATAGATGTCGGTCTTGCGCCTGTGGAGCGCCACCACCGCCTCCTCGCTGGCCAGCCGCTCCGCGCCGGGTTCGGAAGGCCAATCGTCGCGAAAATGCCGCAGCCGCTCCTTGCCGCCCGTCACATCGAGAAGCCGTGCATAGAGCGCACGGTCCCAATGCCAGTCCAGCCCCCACTCGGCGAAGGCTTGGTTGAAGGCGGCGCGATGCGCCTCCTCGGTCTCCGCCAGGGTGCCGTCCACATCGAAGATCAGGGCTGCAAGGCTCATGGGTGGGCTCGTCCGGTATGATGGGCGGACCGATAAGGGGCAGGGGCGGCCGGAACGGGTCAGCTCTTTCCTTCGGCCGCTGCGGTCGCTTCGGCCTCCGCGCCGGCCGCTGCATCGGCCTTCTCGTGCACGCGCTGGGTCAGCGCCGCCTCGATGAACGCGTCGAGATCGCCATCGAGCACGGCTTGCGGATTGGTGCTCTCGACCCCTGTGCGCAGATCCTTCACGAGCTGATAGGGCTGGAGCACATAGGACCGGATCTGATGCCCCCAGCCGATCTCTGTCTTTTGCGCGGCCTCCGCCTCGGCCTCCGCCTCGCGCCGCTCCAGCTCCCGCTCATAGAGCCGCGCGCGCAGCATCTTCCAGGCGGTGGCCCGGTTCTTGTGCTGGGAGCGCTCGTTCTGGCACTGGACGACGATGCCGGTGGGGATGTGGGTGATGCGCACGGCGCTGTCGGTTGTATTCACATGCTGCCCGCCCGCGCCCGAGGCCCGATAGGTGTCGATGCGGCAGTCGCTCTCATTGATCTCGATCTCGATCGCATCGTCGATGACGGGATAGACCCAGACGGAGGCAAAGCTCGTGTGCCGGCGCGACTGGCTGTCGAAGGGCGAGATGCGCACCAGCCGGTGCACGCCCGATTCGGTCTTGAGCCAGCCATAGGCGTTGGGTCCCTTGACCAGCAGCGTCGCCGACTTGACGCCCGCCTCCTCGCCGGGGCTCACCCCGATCAGCTCCGCCTTGTAGCCATGGGCCTCCGCCCAGCGTGTGTACATGCGCAGCAGCATCTCGGCCCAGTCCTGGCTCTCGGTGCCGCCGGCGCCGGCATGGATCTCCACATAGGTGTCATTGCCATCCGCCTCGCCCGAGAGCAGCGCCTCGAGCTCGCGCTTCTCCACCTCCTTGAGGAGTTTCTCGAGCGCCGCCTTCGCCTCGGCCACCACCTCCTCGTCGCCCTCCGCCTCGCCCATCTCGACGAGCTCGGCATTGTCGGCAAGTTCGCGCTCGAGCGCCGTATAGGCGCGCATGGCGTCGTCCAGGCGCTGGCGCTCGCGCATCAAGGCCTGGGCCTCGGCCGGATCGTTCCACAGGTCCGGGTCCTCGGCCTTGGCGTTCAGCGCCTCGAGGCGCTTCTCGGCGGTGTCCCAGTCAAAGATGCCTCCTCAGGAGCGCCAGCCGCTCCTTGATGTCATCGACCAGGGTCTGGATTTCCGCGCGCATGGGGTCTCTCTCGCTCCATCGCTGCTGATGCGTGCCGCTGTTCGGGATTTGGGATCAGCAAAATAGTCGGGTCGGAGCGCTCTGTAAATCCGCGGCGCCGCACGGCGCGTGCGCCTCTCTCTCAACGGGCGGTGGCGGCACCCGCCGTCAATAGAGGCCGCGCCCCGAGCCGATGGCGCGCGCAGGCTCCTCGAAACCCTCGCCGCTCGAATAGCCGATGATGGAATAGACATCCGGCGGCTCGGTGTCGGGCTTGAACGCCTCGAGAATGGTGTCCTTGTCCCCCGCCGCGGCCCTGAGGCCGGTCTTGCGGTTGATTCGCACCAGCTTGATGCCCGGCGGAATGCGGAAGGGCACGGCCGGCTTGTCCTTGAGGGCCATCATCATGAAGTCGCGAAAGATGGGCGAGGCGACGCTGCCGCCCGTCTCGCCCCGGCCCATGGGCTTGGGATTGTCGAAGCCGACGAAGACGCCGGCGGCGAGATCGGGCGAGAAGCCGATGAACCAGGCGTCCTTCTCGTCATTGGTGGTGCCCGTCTTGCCGGCGAGCGGCTTGCCCACCTTGCGCACCCGATAGCCCGTGCCCCGCTGCACCACGCCCTCCAGCATCGAGACGACCTGATAGGCCGTGTGCGGGTCGATGATCTGGCGGCGCACGTCCTTGAGCTCTGGCTCCTCCTGGCCCCTCCAGGCATCGGCCCTGCAATCGGGGCAGACCCTCTGATCGTGCCGCCAGATGGTCCGCCCATAGCGGTCCTGAATGCGGTCGATCAGTGTCGGGCGCACCTCCTTGCCGCCATTGGCGAGAATGCAATAGGCGGTGGTGAGCTTGAGCAGGCTCGTCTCCCTTGCCCCGAGCGCGGTGGAGAGCAGCGGCGGCGTCTTGTCCTTGTCGTAGATTCCGAACCGATCGGCATATTCCAGGATATAGGGCATGCCGATATCCTGGGCGAGCCGCACGGTCATCAGGTTGCGCGACTTCTCGATGCCGAGCCGCAGCGTCGAGGGGCCATAGAACTTCTTGCCGTAGTTCTTGGGCTTCCAGACGTCCTGCCCCGGCCCCTGATCGATGACGATGGGCGCATCGAGCACGATGCTCGCGGGCGTATAGTTGTTGTCGAGCGCGGCAGCATAGACGAAGGGCTTGAAGGCCGAGCCCGGCTGGCGCCGGGCCTGAACGGCGCGATCGAACTGGCTCTCGGCGAAGCTGAACCCGCCCACCAGCGCCAGGACGCGGCCCGTATGGGGGTCCATCACCACGATGGCGCCCTCCACCTCGGGGACCTGCATCAGCTTCCAGACGCCGGGCTTGCCCTCCTTCGGGGCCACATAGATCACATCGCCCGGAGCGAGCAGTGCGGCAACACCGCCGCCGCGGCCCTTGCGCCCCTTCTTGTTGCGCTTGAGGGCCCATTTCGCCTCGGCAAGCGGCAGCGTGCCCGTCTCGCGCGCCGCCTCCAGCTTGCGGGCCTTGGTCCGGCGCGGGCGCAAGCCCACGACCGCCTTGTCCCGGCTCACCTCGAGCACCACCGCCAGGCGCCAGGGCTGGATGTCGCTCAGCACGTTGAAGGCGGCGAGCCGCTCTCCCCAATCGCCATCGAGCGCGATCCGATCCACCGGGCCGCGCCAGCCATGGCGCCTGTCATAGCGCACCAGCCCGTCCACCAGCGCCTTCTTGGCCATGCGCTGAAGCTCCGGGTCGAGCGTGGTGCGCACCGAAAGGCCGCCGCCATAGACCTTCTTCTCGCCATACATGGCGATCAGCTCGCGCCGCACCTCCTCCGCGAAGAACTCGGCCGCGAAGATATGAGCGCCGAAGGGGCGCGGATTGACGCCCAGGGGCTGGGCCTGGGCCTCGCGGGCCTCCTGCCAGGTGATGAAGCCGTTCTCGGCCATCTGTGAGATCACCCAGTTGCGCCGCTCGAGGGCCGCCTTGGTCTTGCGGAAGGGATGGTAGTTGTTCGGCGCCTTGGGCAGGGCGGCCAGATAGGCCGCCTCGGCAATGGTCAGCTCGTCGAGCTTCTTGCCGTAATAGTTCAGCGCCGCCGCCGCCACGCCATAGGAGTGCAGGCCGAGATAGATCTGATTGAGATAGAGCTCGAGGATCTTCTCCTTCGAATAGGCGCGCTCGATCCGGATGGCCAGCACCGCCTCCTTGAGCTTGCGCTCCAGCTTCTGCTCGCTGGAGAGCAGGAAGTTCTTGGCCACCTGCTGGGTGATCGTCGAGGCGCCGACAAGCCGCCTGCCGCGGCCGAAATTCTTCGCATTGACCACGATGGCCCGCAGGATGCCCCGGAAATCCAGACCGCCATGTTCGAAGAAGTTCTTGTCCTCGGCCGAGAGAAAGGCCTGGATCACGCGCTTGGGCACGGTGTTGATGGGCACGTAGATGCGCCGCTCGCGCGCATACTCCGCGATCAGGCTGCCGTCATGGGCGTGGATGCGGGTCATCACGGGCGGCTCGTACTGCGCCAGCCCGTCATAGCTCGGAAGGTCGTTGGAGATCTTCCACAAGAAAAAACCGGCCACCGCCGAGCCGGCGAGAAAGAGGACGACCCCGGACGCGAAAGCGAATCCGAGAAAGCGCAACAGCAGGCTGCGCCGCCTTTTCTTTTTCGGCGCTGGCGGCGGAAACGGCGACGTCATGATGTCCTGTCCAGTTTACACGCTGTCTGTTCCGCGAGCGCCCAAATAACAGCTTTCGCCGCGAGAAGTCCAGCCGCTTGCTCTTCGCCCCCGGCGCCGGCTGCCATGCTAGCGTCCGGTGCTTGCCACCGCCGCTGGCAGGAAAGGCGGGCGGAACAGCCGCTCGTTGAAATAGCGGTCGATGGCGCTGGCCACCGCGCGCGATGCCTTGCTGCGCCAGCCCTTTGAGGAGAGATGCCTGCGGTCCTGCGCATTGCTCAGATAGCCCAGCTCGATCAGCACGGCCGGGATCGGGATCTTGAGAACCCGGAACGCCGCGAAGCGATGCGGATTGGCATTGAGCCGCGTTGCCGGCTTCAAATGGTCGAGCAGCACCTCCGCGAACTCCCGCGAGCGTATCTTGGTCTCCCGCATGACAAGCTCGTCCAGCCAGGCCGGCACCACCCGCTTCGAGGTCGCGACCATCTCCGCCGGAACCAGGCGCAGCTTCTCGTCCACATGGAACTCGGCACCCGCCAGAATATCGGCCTGATTCTCGCTTTTGGCAATGAGCCGCGCGACGGCATCGGAGGCTTTGCGCGAGCCTGTGTAGACGGTCGTGCCGCGCACGCTGGCATAGCGCCGGGGCAGGAGATCGGCGTGGATGGAGACGAAAAGCTGGGCATGGTTCTCCATGGCGAACATGCGCCGGCCGTCGAGAGAGACGAAATGATCGCTCTCGCGCGTCATGAGCACCCGATAGCGCCCCTTGGCGGCGAGCCGCTTGGCGAGGGCACGGGCGAAAGCGAGGACGAGCCCCTTCTCCTCCGTGCGGTCCGGCGCGATGGCACCGGAATCGAATCCGCCATGGCCGGGATCGATCACGATCACGGGCTTGGACGAGCCTTGACGCGACGGTGCCACGGGGGCGGCGCGCACCGTGCTCGCGCTCCACATGGCGGCGCCGCGAGCCATCTGAGCCCGCTGGCGATCGAGGAAGGTGGCCGGATCGGTCTCTGCAAGGTCGAGGACGAGCTGCGCCGTGCGCCCGCGCCGACGCTCCATGACGGAGCGCTCGACAAGCACGGGTCCCGAGACGCGGATGACGATCCGCGAGCGCCCCTCGCCGGTGGCGCCATGGCTGTAGGCCTCGACCAGGCCGCGCCCGCCGCCGCCGGGCAGGCGCACCTTGACCGCCGGCAGATCGACCACCACGCGATAGGGCGCCGAGAGCGTATAGACGTTGAAGGGCACGGGCCGGGAGACATCCGCCACGAAGCGCGTGCGCATGACCCGTCGTGCATGTCGGGGCCTTGCCCCCACGCCCGGGCCGGCAGACGCACCCCAGACCGCCGAAAGGGCACCGACCGAGGGAAGCGCATCGGGGGGAGCAGCCATTGCCGGCGCGTGGGCCGCCATGGACGTGCCGAGCGCGCCCGCCAAGGCCGCCATCCCCAGCTTCAACATCCTCGGCACACATGTTCGATGCATGAAAGGCCACCCCGTCGCTCGATAGACCGTCCCTCGTCGCTCGGCGCGTCGATGTTTCATCGTCCCGTCAGGGCCTGCGGCGCGTCGGCATGTCCTCGCCGCCTTCCCGCGCCCGGCCCACCCGTGCCCGGCTTCCGCGCCGGCCGCCGCGCGCGAGCGCATGCTCGCCCTGCTCAGGGGTGATAGGACCCAATGTCAGCCAAAAGATGGCATTTTTCGATCGCGCTTAAGGTCTTTTTATACATGCCGAGTGTTAAGTTCGCGTTGTCCCGGGACCGCGGCGCGGGTGGGTAAAACCGATCCGCCCCTTGCCAGCGATCCCGGAAGTGCATAATAAGATCACATCGCACGCCACCGAACCAGCCCCGAGCGGGCCGCATCCGACGAAATCGGGGCCGCCTGCCACAAGCAACCGGGACCGGCCTCACATTTGCGTGCGGACATGCTTGATCTCTCGCCGCCAGGAGCCGCGAACCGCTCCCGCGACGAGAGCCAGGAGACTGTTTTGCGAGTTCTTCCGCGCCGTGCCATTCCACCGAATCCGGTGATGACGTGTCGCGTGACGGGCGCCCCCTCGGGGGGTGAAACGCCCGCTTCTCATCTGGGCGGCCCCTCTTCGCGGTCGGCCCGCCCTCCGATACGCCGTTCCCGTGAACGGCCCGGAACGCGCCCCTTGGGGCGCAACTCGAAGACCGGACAACGAATGAAACCAGAGCGCCGAGCACAAGACCAGCATGCGGGAGCGCCGCGCCGGCTAGATCCGGCGGCCTCCCTGCCCTGCGATACGCTCGCGGGACGGGGGCATCGCGCCTTTCGCCTCGATGGCCGACCGGCGCATCCACGACAAACGGGCGCAGGCACGCCCGGGTCGCGCACGCCCCTCGCAACGGGGGCGATCGCCGGGCCCGGTCGCCGCGCCTCGAGGACAATCGGACATGGACAACAAGAACAGGATGCTCATCGACGCCTCGCATCCGGAGGAGACGCGCGTCGTCGTGCTCCGGGGCGATCGGGTCGAGGAATTCGACTATGAATCCGCCCTGCGCAAGCAGTTGCGCGGCAACATCTATCTCGCCAAGGTCACGCGTGTCGAGCCCTCGCTGCAAGCCGCCTTCGTCGATTATGGCGGCAATCGTCACGGCTTTCTCGCCTTCAGCGAAATCCACCCCGACTATTACCAGATCCCCGTCGCCGATCGCGAGGCTCTGCTGAAGGAGGAGGCCGAGGAGGAGAAGGCCGCTTCCGCCGCCGAGGACGACGAGGCCGACGCCCGCGGGCGCGGCAAGGGCCGGGGACGGCGCCGGCGCGCCGCGGCTGCCCGCAGCGATGAGGACGCGACCCTCGCCGAGGCTCCGGCCGCGGGCGAGGCCGGGGCCGAGGGCGCCGCGGATGATCTCGACGTGATCGAGATGGCCGGCGGTGCCGTGGACGAGCGCGACCTGGCACCGGATGCGGGCGAGGAGGACGGCGCGGCCGACACGGGGGCGCAAGGCGCCGAGGCCCTCGCCTGCGATGAGGCGGAAGAGGCCGACGAGGCGGAGGATGAGGCCAGCGAGCTTGACCTCTCCGATGCGCCCCGGCCCATGGGTCTCGTGGAGGATCTCGGGGTCGAGGAGGTCAATGGCGGCAACGGCGACGGCGAGCAAGGCGAGGGCGAGGGCGAGCCCAATGGCGGGGCCGTCGAGCAGGTCGGCTCCGAGGATGCGCTGGAGGAGGTGCCTCAGCGCACGCGCCGACGCCACCGCTTTTACAAGATCCAGGAGGTGATCAAGCGCCGCCAGATCGTGCTCGTTCAGGTGGTCAAGGAGGAGCGGGGCAACAAGGGCGCCGCGCTCACCACCTATCTCTCGCTGGCCGGGCGCTACACGGTCCTGATGCCGAATACGGCACGCGGCGGCGGCATCTCCCGCAAGATCACCAACCCGGCCGACCGCAAGCGCCTGCGCAAGATCGCGGCCGAGCTCGATGTGCCCGCCGGCATGGGCCTCATCATTCGCACGGCCGGCGCGAGCCGCACCAAGGCCGAGATCAAGCGCGATTTCGAGTATCTTCTCAGGCTCTGGGAGAATGTGCGCGATCTCACCCTCGAATCCACCGCGCCCACCCTCGTCTATGAGGAGGGCGACCTCATCAAGCGCTCGATCCGCGATCTCTATTCCAAGGACATCGAGGAGGTGCTCGTCGCCGGCGAGGAGGCCTACAAGGAAGCCAAGGACTTCATGCGCATGCTCATGCCGAGCCATGCCAAGAACGTGAAGCTCTATCGGGAAGCCGAGCCGCTTTTCACCAAGTTCCAGATCGAGCGTCAGCTCAATGCCATGTTCAGCCCCGTGGTCACGTTGCGCTCGGGCGGCTATTTGGTGATCAACCAGACCGAGGCGCTGGTGGCGATCGACGTGAACTCGGGCAAGGCGACCCGCGAGCACTCCATCGAGGAGACGGCGCTCCAGACCAATCTCGAGGCCGCCGAGGAGATCGCCCGCCAATTGAAGTTGCGCGATCTCGCCGGCCTCATCGTCGTCGATTTCATCGACATGGACGAGCGGCGCAACAATCGCGCGGTGGAGCGCCGCCTCAAGGATTGCCTGCGCCACGACCGCGCACGCATCCAGGTCGGGCGCATCAGCCATTTTGGCCTTCTCGAGATGTCGCGCCAGCGTCTGCGCACCGGCGTTCTCGAGGGCTCGACCTCCCCCTGCCCCCACTGTCAGGGCACGGGGCTCATCCGCTCGACCGAATCGGTCGCGCTGTCGGTCCTCAGGGCCCTCGAGGAAGCGCTCATCGCCGGGGAGCGCTGCGATCTCACGGCCATCACCTCGGTGGATGTCTCCCTCTACATCCTCAATCACAAGCGCCCCTACATCAAGGACATCGAGGCCCGCTACGGGGTCTCCATCACGGTGACGGCGAACGACCGGCTGCAGGGCGCCAATTTCTCCATCGAGAAGACGATGCACGGGGGCGCCGAGTCGGAGAAGGCGGTCGTCGTCAATCTCGACTGGGTGTTTCCGACCCTCGACGGCAAGGGCGAGGACGGCAAGAAGCGCAAGCAGCGCCGCAGGCGCAAACGCCGGACGCGCAGCGAGAGCGAGGCAAGCGCGGGCACGGCGGCCGAGGCGGCAGCAAGCGGCGAGAGCGAGGAGGAGCGCCTCGATGCCGGCGAGGGCGATGGCCAACCCGCCGAGGCGGGCGGCCCCGAGGAGGAGGGCAAGACGCGCAAGCCCCGCAGGCGGGGGCGCCGGGGCGGGCGCAGGACGCGCAGGAGCGAGGCCACCGGCGAGGCGGCCCCGCCACCCGATGAAATCGCCGCGTCCGAGGAGGGCCCCGAGGCGCCGGCCGACACGGGCACCGAGGGGTCGGAGGATGCCGCCATGCTCTCCGGCGAGGGCGAGGGTGATGCCGCGGCCGGCCGCGATGGGGAGGAGGGCGAGCGCCCCCGGCGCCGGCGCTCGCGCAGCCGAAGCCGCACCCGCCCTGCCGCCGGCCAGCGCGGCAATGGCCGCACGGACGCCTTTCCGGGCTCCGGCGAGGCCGAGGGAGCGCCAGGCCCCGAGACGGACGGTGAGCGCGATCCCGAGCCGGAAAGCGACCTGCCACCCTCTTCCGCGAGCGCGCCCAAGGAGGCCATGCAGCCGGAGCAGGACACGTCGGACCCTGGCGAGCGCCAGGCCGTCGATGAGCCCGCAGCGGGTGAAGCGCACGACGACAACCCGCACGGGTCGCGGCGCCAGCCGGCCCCGGCGTCAGAGGCCGGCGGAGCCGAGGCGCACGCCGATGCCGAGTCCGAGCCGGGCGCGGCTGCCGAGAAGGAGGAGGCGGCACGGCCGCGCCAGCGCCGCGGCTGGTGGCAGCGCGGCTGACGGCGCGACTCGGTTCCCCTTTGCGTTCCGGATGCACTCCAGCGTGTGCTGCGGTGCCGAACCGGGAGCGTCTCGCGTCACGGCACCACGCCGCCCAGCGTCACCGCGCGCGCCAGCCTGGGGGCACGCGTCCATATCTGCGGCCCTCATGCGCGCAGCGCGACGAGATCGAGAGGCTCCGGCGCCCCGATGATCCGACGTGCCACACGGCGCTCGACAGCGCTGCTCGGCCGATAGCCCGCCGCCAAGGCCGCCTCGAAGGTTGCCGCCGGCACGAGGGCGCGTGTGCCCTCCACCTTGTTGTGTTTCTCCAGCTTGGCCGCGAGGTTCACCGCCTCGCCGATGACCGTGTATTCCAGCCGGTCCGCATTGCCCAGGGTGGCGAACACCACGGGACCAGCCACCGCCGCCCCGTTCACCTCCAGCGCCCCTCCATTGTGCCCGCTCGTCTGGCTGGCGCTCCACTCGCCCGCCTCGTCCATGATGGCCTCCAGCGCGCTGAGCGCGTCGGCCGCAGCGCTCTTGGACGGGGCCACCGCGCCGAAGGTGACCATCACCCCATCGCCGAGAAACTTGTCCACCACGCCGCCATGCGCCTCGACGATGGGCACGATGCGCGCATGAAAGCTCGTGAGCATGGCCACCACCTGCTTGGGTGTGACCGTGGTCGAGAAGCGCGTAAAGCCGCGAATGTCCAGCATGACGATGGCCGCGTTCCGCTCCGCGGCCTCGCCGGCCTTGAGCATCGTTTCCGAGCCGGTGATGGCCTCGGCCACGCCTTCGGAGAGGAAGCGGCGCATCTCGCGGCCCGCCGCCTGCTCGCGCACGGCCGTGAGCAACGTCTTGCGGGCGCGCCACACCGCAAGGGTGAGGATGGCCGTCATCAGGAGCACGGTGAAGATCTTGTCGAACTCGGCGCCGAGCAGGATGGCATTGCTGGTCATGTATGTGACGAAATTGCGCGTCACCGCCTCGGGCGGGCTGTCGGAGAGGGCGAACAGCAGCAGGATGATCCACCCCGCCGCCGCGAACAGGCCGGCGGAGAGCACGAAGCGGTGGTCGAACCGCAAGGCTCTGAGAGCAACGAACACGAAGATGTAGAGAAACGTCGGCACCTTGAGCGAGAAGGCCGCCGGCTGGCCATATTGAATGTGGAAGGACCAGATGAGGCCGATCAGCAGCGCGGTGTCGAGCAGGATCGAGGCGACCAGCAGCCAGCCGGGCATGAAGCCCCTGTAGCTGAGGGCGAGGCGTCCCAGGGTGAAGAGCGCGTAGGCGGCGAGGGCTATCGGCACCGGCTCGACCATGCTCATCGGAGCATCGGCCGGCCGGGGCGCGATGGCGAAGAGCGCGCTGAACGTGCCGACCAGCATGAGCTGTACCCAACTGATGAGCCGCTCGCTGCGCGCCTCCTGCTCCAGAATGAGCTTGTGCACGCGTCGGGGAATGCGGGGGCCGTGCTCGGGGGCGCCGAGATGGCTGAACAAGGTCTTCGGCAGCATCGCACACATGGTCTTCGCCTCTCGCCCGCATCCGCCACCCGCCATGGCGCGCCCCGGCGTGCCCGGATGATCGCTCCCCCCAATACGGCGCCCCGAGGCCGATGCCCGCGCCCTCGCGCCCGCACGCCCCCTTGGTCTCAACAGGGCAGTGCAGATCCGCACATGGGAGTGTAGCGCGCTTTTCGAGTGATGGCGTCGCCGCCAGCCGGGCTCTCACGCTGTTTTGCGGTGATGTGAGGCGCGCCCGCTCATGCGGCCGTGCGAGAGCGCCCGAAGCCGCCGCCGGCCCTTGGCGCCCCTACCCCGTGGGCTTGGGGAGGTTGTCGAGGTCGGTCATATACCACTTATTGGCCTCGACGATGGCCGGGTTCTCACCGTTCTCGTAGATCCAGGAATCGACCGCCCAGCGCGTGCCGGTCTTGTTCTCCTTCAGAACGGCGGTCCAGTGCGGCCAGTACTTGACGCCGCGCAGAATGTTGCCCTTGGAGAAGGGCGTGCCCACGGTATGGTGCCGCAGCAGGCCATTGCTCTGGAGCACGAGGAGATAGCTTGTGGTGTTCGTGGCCTCGTCCACGCAGTCCTGCTGGGTGGGGTCGCCGGAGCCGGCGAACTCCATGCCCGGCCGGTCCTTGATTCCCGCCACCCGGCCCACATAGCGCTCCATCCATCCGACCGCATAGGCGACGGCCCGGCGCTCCTCATGGGGCGTGTCCGCCTTGCGCACCTTGCGCATGAGCGCCTTGATCTCGGCGATCTCCTTCGGGCCGAAGCGCACCCGGGTCTGCTTCTGGCAGCCATAGGCGCTGCACACGGTCACCCGGTTGCCCTTGGGCGGCTCCGTCTCGAAATCCTGGAAATGCGAGGAGACCGGCCCCGAGCGTTCATAGGTGCAGCCGGAGACGGCGAAAGCGGTCACGAGAATCGCAGCGGCGAGCAGGTATCGGTTCATCATCACCCCAATCCACGCGAATCCCGTTGGAGCGCCCGAGGCATCCCGCCGAGCGGACTCCGGCTCGCTCCATGCCCATCCGTGGCGCCCTACCCCTGCACCCCTTGGTCCCGTGAGCGCCCGCCTCTGGCCCCAGCTCGCACACGCCCCGCGTCCATCGATCACGCGCCACTGGCAGCCGGCGCAGGCAAGAGCGCCCGTGCGAGAAAAGCCGAACCGGTTTTGCTGTCTACAGTATCCAGAACGGGAGGCTCAAGGGGGGCGGCGTTGTGAGCCCCCGCTTTTTGCTCTAACTTGTCGCCCCATGGCAACAGTTTCTCACATCCACGTGATCGGTGGCGGGCTGGCGGGCTCGGAAGCCGCCTGGCAAGCGGCCATGGCGGGGATACCCGTCGTCTTGCACGAAATGCGCCCGAATCGCATGACCCCCGCGCACACCACCGATCGGCTGGCCGAGCTCGTCTGCTCCAACTCCTTTCGCTCCGACGATTGGCAGGGCAATGCGGTCGGCCTGCTGCACGAGGAGATGCGCCGCGCCGGCTCGCTGATCATGGCGGCCGCGGACGCCCACAAGCTTCCCGCGGGCGGCGCGCTCGCGGTCGATCGCGAAGGCTTCTCACGCATGGTGACCGACCGGCTCGAAGCGCACCCGCTCGTGACCATGGCCCGCGAGGAGATCGACGCCCTGCCGCCTGCCGACTGGCGCCATGTCATCGTGGCGACCGGCCCCCTCACCGCGCCCGGCCTTGCCGAGGCGATCCGCACGTGCTCGGGCGAGGACGCGCTCGCCTTTTTCGACGCCATCGCCCCCATCGTGCATCGCGACTCCATCGACTTCTCCAAGGCGTGGATGCAATCGCGCTACGACAAGGCGGGACCCGGAGGCGGCGGGGCCGACTATATCAATTGCCCCCTGAGCGAGGCCGAGTATGAGGCGTTCATCGACGCCCTGCTTTCGGCAGAGACGGTGGACTTTCGCGACTGGGAGCGGGACACGCCCTATTTCGAGGGCTGCCTGCCCATCGAGGTGATGGCGGCACGGGGCCGCGAGACGCTGCGCTTCGGCCCCATGAAGCCGGTGGGCCTGTCCAATCCCCATGCCGGCGGCGCGCGGCCCCATGCGGTGGTCCAGCTTCGCCAGGACAACGCCCTCGGCACGCTGTGGAACATGGTCGGCTTCCAGACCAAGCTCAAGCATGGCGAGCAGAAGCGCATCTTCCGCATGATCCCCGGCCTGGAGCGCGCCCGCTTCGCACGCCTCGGCGGCCTGCACCGCAACGCCTTTCTCGACAGCCCGCGCGTGCTCGACGGACAGCTCCGCCTCAAGGCCGAGCCGCGCCTGCGCTTCGCCGGCCAGATCGCCGGGGTGGAAGGCTATGTGGAATCGGCGGCCATCGGGCTGCTGGCCGGCCGCCTCGCGGCGGCAGAGGCCGCCGGCGGCACGCTTGCCCCGCCGCCGCCCACCACCGCCATCGGGGCGCCGGTCGCGCACATCACCGGCGGCCATCTCGCAGGCAGCGAGGCGCAGGGCACGCGAACCTTCCAGCCCATGAATATCAATTTCGGCCTCTTTCCGCCGATCGAGGCGCCGCGCGGGACGGATGGCCGGCGCCTGCGCGGCAAGGAGCGGGCGAGAGCCCGCAAGCGCGCCATGGCCGAGCGGGCGCTCAGGGACTTCGAGGCGTGGCTCGCCTCGCAGCGCTGCCAGGCCGCCGAATGAAAGGCCGCGCCTGCGCGCGGCGCCACGCCCTCATGCCGGCGGCGGGCCGAAGACGAGCACCGCATTGAGCCCGCCAAAGGCGAAGGAGTTGGAGAGCACGTAATTGACCTCCCGCGCGCGCCCCTCATTGGGCGTGTAGTCCAGGTCGCATCTGGGATCGGGCTCGGCATAGCCGATGGTGGGAGGCACGAAATCCTCCTCGATCGCCTTCACCGCGATGACGGCCTCCACGCCGCCGGCCGCGCCCAGGCAATGGCCGTGCATCGACTTGGTGGAGGAGACGGCAAGATCATAGGCCGCCTTGCCGAACACCCGCCTGATGGCATCGGTCTCGTTGACGTCGTTCACCGCCGTCGCGGTCCCATGGGCATTGACATAGTCGATGTCAGAGGGAGCAAGACGCGCATCCTCGAGGGCGAGACGCATCGCCTCGCTCGCCCCCTCGATATCCGGGTTCACCATGTCCGCCGCATCCGCCGTGGTCCCGTATCCCATCACCTCGGCAAGAATGGTGGCGCCCCGCGCCTTGGCATAGTCGAGGGATTCGAGCACCAGGATCCCCGCCCCCTCGGCGAGAACCGTGCCGTTGCGCGTGCGCGAGAAGGGATAGCAGCCCTTGTCGCTCAGCACCCTCAGCGCCTGCCAGGATCGCATGGAACCATAGGTGAGCACGGCCTCCGAGGCGCCGGCAATGCCGAGATCGACCTGCCCGGCCCGGATCATCTGGAAGACGAGACCGATGGCGTGGCTTGCCGTCGAGCAGGCGCTCATGGTGGCGAAGGTCGGCCCCTTGACGCCATATTCGATGCCAATATGCGCCGCCGCGGAAGAGCCGATGGTGCGCAGAAGGGTGAGCGGATGGGTCGCCGCCTTCTTCAGCACATACATGTCGTAATAGCCGCGCTCGAGGGTGGTGAGCCCGCCCGCGCCCGTGCCGACGATGGCCGCCGCGCGGGGCCCATGCTCGAACGGCACGGTGAGGCCCGATTGCGCCACCGCCTCCTGCGCCGCCCAGCCGGCGAGCTGGGAATAGCGGTCCGCGAGCAGCAGGGGCTTGCTCAGGCCAAGCGCGCGGGGGTCGAAATCCTTGATCTCGCCGGCAATGGTGATGTAGAGGTCCTGCGTATCGAAGCTCTCAATGGGCCCGATCCCGCATTCCCCCCGCTTCAGCGCCGGCCAGAAGGTCTCGACGCCCGTGCCGAGCGGCGCCGTCACGCCGAGGCCGGTCACGACCACGCGCCTCGTTGCGTTCGATTGTGCCATTCAGCCCGCCAATCGCCCTGCAGGTTGCGCACGCACGCCATTGCGCCGCCCTGCTGCGCCCCCCATGGCGCGGCGCCCGAGCCGGCGCGCCGACGGCCCGCTCACGGCGCGCCTCATGCGGCCGCGCCGGACGGTGAGCTCGAGGCCTCCAGGAGCGCGCGCACCCGCTCCACCACCGAACCCACGGTCTTGAAGTCCTCGACCTCCTCGTTGGCGTTGTAGGGGATCTGGATATTGAAGGTGTCCTCGATATCGAACACGACCACCGCGAGATCGATGGACTCGATCTCCAGATCGGCAAGGGGTGTGTCCAACGTGATGGTTTCGGGCGGATCCTTCATGTTCTTCTTGAGGATCTCGACGATCTTTTCGGCAGTTTCGTCCATGTCGCTCTCCCTGCCCCCGGGCGTATCGGCTCCCGGAGCGCTGATTCCCTATCGTCTTTAGCTAAAGCAGTCGACGATGAAGAGCAAGTCGCCCTGTTGGCGGGCGGCCCTGCCCCGTGGGACGCGCCGTGAGCGCGCACACGCCCCTCGCCATTGCCCCGCACAGCGCCGCGCCTTTGTGCTATCATGCCGCAGGCTGCGCCAGAGCGCGGCGGGACGGCATGCCGCCCCGGCTCGCAAGGTGACGGCTGCCCCGGCGCCCGAACGAGATGGCAGGCGCGGGCGCAAGAACAAGAATGGGCGCTGCACCGCCCACGGCCACGCGGCTCGACAAGGCCGAGGAAACACCCCCCAACACGAGGGACAGTCCGATGAGCGACACAGGATCCCCCGCCGAGACCCAGGCACCCACCGCAACGAGCACCGAGGATGCGCCGGCCCGGCCTGAATATCCCTGGTTGAGGAGCTATCCGGAGGGCATTGCTTGGAATCGCACCTTCGAGCCCACGCCCCTTCACGAAATGCTTGCCCAGTCTGCGCGCGATTACCCCTCGCGGGTCTGCACGCACTTCCTCGGCAAGACCCTTACCTACAGCGACATTGCAAGCCTCGTCGACCGGGCCGCGGCCGGCCTGCAGAAGCTCGGCGTCACCAAGGGCACGCGGGTCGGGATCTTCCTGCCCAACACCCCCACCTATATCGTCTTCTACTACGCGACGCTGAAGGCCGGCGGAACGGTGGTCAATTTCAATCCGCTCTACAGCCTGGACGAGCTCGAGTACCAGGCCAAGGACAGCGGCACCGAGATCATCGTCACGCTGGACCTCAAGGTGCTGTTCGACAAGGTGGAGGCGCTGGTCGAGCGCGGCGTGCTCGAGCGCGCCATCGTCTGCCCCTTCGCTGCACTGTTGCCGGGGCTCAAATCCTTTCTCTTCAAGCTGGTCAAGGGCAAGGAGCTCGCCAAGCCGCACGCCTCGCGCATCAAGGACAGGGTGATCGACGAGGCTTCCGTTCTCGACACCGACGGTACCGTCGCCGCAACCGAGATCGACCCCTGGAACGATATTGCGGTGCTGCAATACACCGGCGGGACCACTGGCGTGCCCAAGGGGGCGATGCTCACCCACGCCAATGTCTCCATCAATGTCCAGCAGGTGATCGCCTGGGCGCCCGAGCTGCGGGCAGGCGAGGAGCGCGTGCTCGGCATTCTGCCCTTCTTCCACGTCTTCGCCATGACGGTGGTGATGAACTTCGGCATTGCACGGGCCGCCGAGATCATCCTCATGCCCAAATTCGAGCTCGACGAGGCGATGAAGCTCATCGACAAGACCAGGCCCACGATCATGCCGGGCGTGCCGACCCTCTTCAACGCCATCATGAACCATCCCAAGCTGAAGAGCTTCGACGTGTCCTCCTTGCGCTTCTGCCTGTCGGGCGGTGCACCGCTGCCGCTGGAGGTCAAGCGCACCTTCGAGCAGCTCACGGGCTGCAAGCTGGTGGAAGGCTATGGCCTGTCGGAGACCTCGCCGGTTGCGACCTGCAACCCGCTCGAAGGGCCGGTGAAGGAGTCCTCGATCGGCATTCCGCTGCCCGCCACCTATCTTTCGCTCCGGGATCTGGAAGCGCCTGACAGGGAGGTTCCCCTCGGCGAGCGCGGCGAGATCTGCATCAAGGGCCCGCAGGTGATGAAGGGGTACTGGAACAAGCCCGACGAGACGGCGAACGTCTTCCTCGGCGACTATTTGCGCACCGGCGACGTTGGTATCATGGACGAGGACGGATTTACCTATATCGTCGATCGTGTGAAGGACATCATCCTGTGCTCGGGCTATAATGTTTATCCGCGGCAAATCGAGGAGGCGATCTACCAGCACCCGGCTGTCGAGGAGGTGACCGTTATCGGAATTCCGGACGAGTATCGCGGGGAGGCGCCGAAGGCCTTCATCAAGCTGAAGGAGGGCCAGAGCGCGAGCGAGGACGACATCATGGCCTTCCTCGCGGACAAGCTGAACAAGATCGAAATGCCCTCCGAGATCGAGTTTCGCGCCGAGCTTCCAAAGACGATGGTCGGGAAATTGTCGAAGAAGGAGCTCAAGGAAGAGGAGGCCGCAAGGGCCAAGTCATGAGCGAACAGTGTGTGGACGACCCCAGACTGTCGAAGACCAAGAAATCCAAGCTGAGCGCGCCAGCGAGCAAAGAGCGGTTCACCATCAGCGAGCTCGCCAAGGAGTTCCGGATCACGCCGCGGACCATTCGCTTCTATGAGGACAAGGGCCTGCTCTCGCCGGAACGGGTGGCAGGCGTGCGAACCTATTCGCGCCGCGACCGGGCGCGGCTCGTCATCATCCTGCGTGCCAAGCGTGTCGGATTCTCTCTCGAGGACATCGCCGAATATCTCGATCTCTATGACACCGATCCCACCCAGGTGACCCAGCACAGGCATCTCCTCACCAAGATCGAGGCGTTGATGAGCGAGTATGAGCAGCGCCGGGCCAATATCGATCAGACCCTGCGCGAGCTGAAAAGCATGCGCGCCAGTGTGATCCAGTGCCTGAAACAGGACCGCGGCGCAAGGCGCGGCACGTGAGCGAGGCCGGCGAAGACCCCCATGCAGGAGCGCAAGAAGGACCGCGGCGCCGTCCGGGGCCACGCATGCGCCCACTCGCCCGAGCGTGCTCGCGCGCGCAGGCCCTCGGTGCGTGTGGCGACCGATATCGCATCCCTTGCCGCCGAGACGTGGGACCGGCTCGCCAATCCTGATCCGGCGACATACGACCCCTTTCTCTCCCACGCCTTCCTCTCGGCCCTGGAGCGCTCCGGCTCGGTGGCGCCGGAGGCGGGCTGGTCGCCCTGCCACCTCATGGTCGAGGACGAGAATGGCGGTCTCCTCGCCGCCATGCCCTGCTATCTCAAGACCCACAGCATGGGCGAATATGTCTTCGATCAGGGCTGGGCCGATGCGGCGGAACGCGCGGGGCTCGCCTATTATCCCAAGCTCCAGACCGCTGTCCCCTTCACGCCCGTTCCGGGCCGGCGCCTGCTCGCGCGGGCCGAGGCAGATGCAGGCCGGGCCGCCGAGCTGCTCCTCGAAGCGGCGCGAAGCCTCGCCACTCGCCTCGGTGCCTCCTCCTGGCATGCCACCTTTCTCGATGCGCCGACATGGGACCGGCTGGCCGCCAAGGGCTGCCTGCAGCGCACGGGGCTGCAATATCACTGGCACAACCGCGGCTATGCGCGCTTCGACGATTTCCTCGCGGCGCTCACCTCACGCAAGCGCAAGGCGATCCGCCGCGAGCGCCGCCTGGCGCTTGCAGACGGCATCCGCATCGAGGCCAAGAGCGGCAAGGACATAAGCGAGGCCGACTGGGACGCCTTCTACGCCTTCTATATGGACACCGGCAGCCGCAAATGGGGCCAGCCCTATCTCAACCGGGCGTTCTTCAGCCTCCTTGGCGAAAGCCTTGGCGAGCGGGTCCTGCTCTTCCTCTGCCACCGGGCGGGACGCCCCATCGCCGGCGCACTCAACCTCATTGGCGGCGATGCGCTCTATGGGCGCTATTGGGGTGCCATCGAGCACCATGACTTCCTGCATTTCGAGACCTGCTACTACAGGGCGATCGAGCACGCCATCGCCTTGGGGCTCGCGCGGGTCGAGGCGGGCGCCGGGGGCGAGCACAAGATTGCGCGCGGCTACGAGCCCGTGACCACCCGCTCCGCCCATTGGATCCGCGATGCCCGCCTGCGCCGGGCCATTGCCGACTATCTCGCCCGAGAGCGCCGGCACGTCGCTCTGGAGGCGGCGCTCATCGACGAGGAGACCCCCTTCCGGCGCGACCGGCGGCCCGGGAGCGGCTCCTGCCCGGCCAAGTCTTGACGGGCCGGGCAAGCCCTCCGCATAGTGCCGCGTGAGACGCCAAGCTGAGGGGGCACGCCATGGCCTATGACGACAACAACATCTTCGCCAAGATCCTGCGCGGCGAGATCCCGTGCCACAAAATCTGGGAGGATGCGCACAGCTTCGCCTTTCTCGACATCATGCCGCGCTCGCCGGGCCACACACTCGTCATCACCAAGGCGCGGGCGGAGAACATCCTCGATATCTCCGAGGAGGACCTGGCCCACGTCATGGCGGCCGTGCGCCATCTCGCCCCGGCCATCGTGCGCGCCGTCGATGGCGACGGGTTCATGATCCAGCAATTCAATGGCGCCGCTGCCGGGCAGACGGTGTTCCATCTGCACATGCACATCGTGCCGCGGATCGAGGGCGTGCCACTGCGCCACCATGCCACCCATCCCGAGGACGATGCAAAACTTGCGGCCGTGGCCGAGAAGATCCGCGCGGCGCTCGCCGAGCAGTAGCGACGCGCAGCCCGCCAGGCAAGTCCACTCGTCCTGACAACCTGACGATCTGACGATCTGACGACCTGACGGCGAATGGCAAGCGCCGCCGCGACAGCGGTTTGTCGCAGCCAGGGGCGGCGGACCTTCCGCGCGCACATCACAGCCAGAGCTGGCCGGCGATGAGAACGAGGACGCCGCCGCCGATTCCCACGGCGAGAATGCGCCGGCCCAGATAATACGCGGCGATGCCTGCGGCGAAGGCGAGCACGCGCAGCCAAAGGGGCACGCCCTCCAGCGCGCCGGGCGCGAAGATCACCATGCGTGTCACAAGCCCGGCCACGAGCGCCGTGGAGACAGCCCGCACCCAGATGAGGATTTCGCTGTCGAGGCTCAGATTCTTCGAGAAGATCACGCCCGCCCAGCGCCAGGGCTCGGTGACCGCGAAACCCGCGAGCAGGATCAGACCATAGGCCGTCCAACCGCTGCCGAACAGCTCGGCGGCCGCGCGCCCCGCCCCCTGCCCGCTCTGGGCCCCTGCGGAAAGGGCGGCACCCGCCGCCAGCATCAGCGCCGTCGCCATGGCATGCGCCCTCCGGCGCCCTCGCCCCGCGCCATGCGCCCCACCGCATAGGCCATCGTGCCGCCGATCAGCCCTGTCGCCAGGAGATCGAAGCCCGGCATGAAAAGGAACAGCAGAGGACCCAAGGCCGACCCCAAGAGGACGGCGAGTTGATCCTCGCGCGTCTGCATGGTGGCAACCAGGGAGAGGATGAAATAGACGGGCGTGAGAAAGAGCAGCGCCGCGGCGATGACCACGGGCACCTCGCGCGCAAGGGCAAATCCGGTGACCGTGCCGACGAGCGTGGCCGTGCAGAGTGCCGAGCCGAAGCCGATGTAATAGGGCAAACGCAGGTCCCGCGGCACGAAGGGCAGGCGCCGGCGCGCCTCGATCCAGGACGTGACCGCGATGAAATGGCAGGCGACGAACTCGAGCGCCCGGCGCGCCCGCGTGCCCCGCATCTCGGGCATCAGGGCCACCGTCATGGGCATGAGCCGGACCGCGGTCAGCATGACCGCGAAGGCGGCGGTGCTGATGGCGGCCCCGCGGGCGAGCTGATCGGCGAGGACCACCTGGCCCGGCAAGGCGAAAATCGTCGCCGTCGTGAAAAGCGCCTGTCCGAGCGTGAAGCCCGTCTCGTGCGCCAGCGCACCGAAGCCGATGAAGGTGCAGAAGAGAACCACGGCGGGTGTCGAGGGCACGGCCGCCGCCCCGCGCAGCATGGCGCGGCCGGGAGCGATCTCGCCCGCCCACGCGCTCTCGCCCTCCTCTGCGGCCTTGTCCTCCCGCACCGTCATGAATGCCGTCCCGTCCCTGGCCTCGCGTCAGCCCGACCTCGGCCAACGCATCACGCACCCGTCATGGCGTCAAGCCCTTCAAGGGTGGAGGGGCCGAGCGCCCACGCCCCTGCCTTGGCGCACGCCCCTGTCTGCGCCCTCACCGCACCTTCTCGCACCAGAGCTGATACATGCCCTCGAACAGGCGCGGGCGCGCGCGCTCCATCGCCTCCCAATGGGAAAGCTGGCCCGGCCAGGGATCTGACGGGAAGCGCGACTCGAAATCCGCCCAGACCGGCTCCGGCACCGTGAAGCCGCGAAAGGCAAGCCCCGCCTCGTCCAGAAACGCCGCGATCTCGGGCAGGGTGAAATGCTGCTCGCAGGGATGCAGGGCGAGATCGCGAAAGTCGGCAAGCGTATAGAAGTCGGCCGACCGGACGAGATCGCCGCCAGGCTCGCCTTCGCCGCGCTCCATCAGGCGCGCCCTGTAGGCCCGTGCCTCCTCGTCGCTGCAATCGGGCCCGGGATGGTCCGGCATGCCGCGCAGCGCCGCGAGGGAGGCGCGCGCATGGGCGCTGTAAAGGCCGATAAGCATCAGCCCGCCCGGCTTGAGGCACTCGACCAGCCGCCGCCAGCCTTCGAGGGGATCGGCCATGTGATGCAGCACGCCCACGCTCTCGATGATGTCGAACTGGCGCTCCAGCCGGCCGATATCGAGAATGTCGCCCTGCATGAATGAAATGTTCTCGATCCCCATCGCCCGGCTCATGCGCGCTCCGTAGGCAAGGCTCCGCCGGCTGAGATCGAGAGCGAGCACCCGCGCCGGCGCGCCATGGCCAAGGGCGGTCAGCACCGCGTGATGGCCCGTGCCCGCCCCCGCGATCAGAATGTCGATCCCCGCCTCACGCGTCAGGCGCGCAAGCGTCTCGGCGGAAAAGAAGCGTGCCAGCGCCCGTGTGAGCGATCCGGGGCGCGGCCGGCTGATGCTGCGCCAACGCGGATAGGGCGCCGCCTCATATTGCCGGGCGACCCTGCGCGAGGTCTCGTCCGTGAGGGGCCTGAGCCCGGGAATCG
>JALUTE010000330.1 GCA_027058255.1 Methyloligella sp.
GTTGGTACCGCTGCGTGGATTCGAACCACGGACCTCCTGATCCACAATCAGGCGCTCTAACCAACTGAGCTACAGCGGCACACCGGGAACAGCGTGGGCTGCTCCCGAAAATCTCGACGGGCCCGGCTCATGCGCGCCGCCGGCCCCTCGGCCCGGAAGATTGAGCGGACCGCCCCCCCGCGCTCCGGGCCCGCACCCGCGCATCGAAAGCGACAAGCCCCAGCCCCGCGGCCAGGGCCACCCATGTCGCTGCGCGCGCAAGACACGGCTCCTCGATCCAGATAGCAAAGGGGCCTGGGCAGGGCAAGCGCGATCGGTGTGCGGCCTGCGCCATCGCCCTCCGGGCCGCCGTCATCGCCTGCCGGGATCAAGGGCGATCCGCACCGCTCGCGCCCCTCTCGCCAGCCCGCCCTCGCGCCATTCCGAGGCCCGTCCGGCACCCCGGACCGCGACGATTGGCCCGCCTCCAGATTGATTTGAATCAATGTGCACGCAAACCACTTCACCTTCCCTTCATTGAGGGGGCGGCAGGAGGGCCATTCCGCGGCAGACGGCAAGCCTCCTGCGGCAGTTGTTCCCACGGTTTCCGGCCGCCGGCAACCGCGCGGCAGGGAGGTACGATGCCCTATGTCTCCGAGCTCGTCGACTGCACGTCCTGCGCCACCTTCGCGGTCGACCGAACGGGGCGTATCCTGACCTGGAACGCCATGGCCGAGACACTGCTCGGCTACACTGCCGACGAAGCCAAGGGGCAAGCCTGCTCCGACGTGCTGCAGGGCGTTCACCGCAGCGGAGAGCCGCTCTGCACCGCCATGTGCGAGGGGCGTTCCTGCTTCGAGAATGGCACGCCTTTCGCCGTTACCGCATGCCGCGTGCGGCACAAGGACGGGCGCATGCTCCCCGTGAGCATCGCCAGCATGGTCATTCCGGCCGACAAGCGCGAGCCGGGCGATGCGGTCGCCGTCATCTTCCTGCACGAGACCGACCCCGGCATCGCCGACCGCCTGGTCTCCGTGCCCCTGCGCATCTTCACCCTCGGCCATTTCAGCCTCGTCGTCTCGGGGCGCGGGCTCGCCGTCGACAGCTGGAAGAGGCGACAGGCCCTGGTGGTCCTCAAATATCTGGTCGCCCACGTGGGACGGCCCGTCCATCGCGAGCGTCTGATCGACGTCATCTGGCCCGGCGAGACCACGAACCGCGGCTGGGACAGGCTCAAGGTCGCCGTCAGCTTCCTGCGCGGCCAGCTCCGTCAGAACGGCGTCACCGACGATCCCATCAAGACCGTCGACCAGTGCTACCTGCTGCGCCCCGAGGCGGTCTGGATCGATGCCATCGCCTTCGAGAAGCTCGTATCCGACGCCCGCCTGCTCGAGCGCCGGCAACGCCCGCTCGACGCCCTGCTGTGCTACGAGGATGCCCAACGGCTCTATCGCGGAGACTATCTCGAGGACGATCCCTATGCGGACTGGTGCGCCGAGATCCGGGCGCGCCTGGCCGAGCGCAAGGCCCAGATGATCGCCGGCCTTGCCCATTGTCACGCCCAGCTTGCGGGCCTTGCCCGCAGCTCCGCCCGCGCCGCTGGCAGACCCCGCACGCCGGTCGCCGGCGATTTCGACGCTTCGATCTGATCCCCCGCACCCGTTCGACCTCCATGCGGCGCGGCGTGCGCGAATATCCCTCCCTTCCTCGTCCCTGAAATCGGCGGCAGCGGCCTGGCGCGGCGGCGTGTCGCAGCTTGCCCACCGTCACATGTAACTGGCGTGTTACCCGCCTCACTAACCTCTCCCTCATGGCGCACCGCCGACCCCGCCCGCTGCGCCTGCACCGCTCCGACACGGCGTGCGCAGTGAGAGGGAGGGCACGCCCGACGGCATGGCGGTCGGAAAGCGGGCTGAGAAATGTGCGCCGACGACGAACAGGGAGAGGGAAGGCCACATGAGACGTCTCGCTTGCGCATTCGCAATCGCACTCGCCGCCGCTCTTGCCGGCACCACAACCCCCGCGAGTGCCGCCAAATACAGGGAGATCGAGGTCAAGGACCCGGGCAAGGTGACCGGAAAGGTCTTGTTCGAAGGCCCGCTCCCGGCCGATGCCGTCGAGCAGATCGCCATCACCAAGAACCCCGATGTCTGCGGCACCGGCACCCGCGAGGTCGTCTGGGTGGACGTCAAGGACGGCGCCCTGCGGGGCGCGTTCGTCTTCATCGACAAGATCAAGGAAGGCAAGCCCTGGCCCAAGCCCAAGGGCGGAAACTACGTCATCGACCAGAAGGGCTGCCGCTTCCGCCCATGGGCCCAGGTGGTGCGCCCCGGGCCCATCATCATCCGCAACAGCGACCCGGGCGTTCTGCACAACATCAACACGCGCGAGATGATCGGCGTCGAGAAGGGCCGTGTCGTCAAACGCACCATCTTCAATTTCGGGCAGCCCGACCCGGGAGACATCAAGGAGAAGATCAAGCCGCGCCGCTCCCCCTACATCTCCATCAATTGCGAGGCCCACAATTTCATGTTCGGCTTCATGATGGCCCCCAAGCACCCCTACGCCGTCGTGGTCGGCGAGGACGGCTCCTACACCCTCGATGGCATCCCTCCCGGAAAATACACCATCAAGGCCTGGCATCCCCGCTTTGGCGTCAAGAAGGCCAAGGTAACGGTGCCGGCGAACGGATCCGCAGAGGTGAATTTCACCTTCAAGCCGTAAGGATCGTCGAAGGAGAAGACGATGAAAACCGCGAATTTTCGCCTGCCTCGATATCTCGGTGCCGCCGGTGCACTCGCGCTCGTCGCCCTGCTTGCCGCCGGCGCCGGTGCCGCGCCGGGTGAGCGCCCGGCCATCGGTCCCCTTCCTGCCAAGAAAGCACCCAAGGCATCCCTCGTCGAGATGGGCAAGAGGCTGTTCTTCGACGCCAGACTCTCCGGGGACGGCGCGCTGAGCTGCGCGAGCTGCCACAACCCCAAGCAGGGGTTCACGACCCGCAAGCCGCTCTCCGACGCCTATCCCGGAACCCGCCACTACCGCAACGCGCCCACGCTCATCAACACCATCTACAAGGCCGATTTCGCCAATGTCGGCTGGAGCTGGGACGGCCACATGGGCGCCAATCTCAACGATGTCGTGCGCAACGAGATCACCGAGACCATGGTCATGAACCTGGACATGCGCCTCATGCATGAGCGCATGAAGCAGGACCCGGTCTATGTGAAAATGTGCAAGGAGAACTTCAACGGCGAGTGCTCCTCCGGCAAGGGCCGCAAGGCGCTTGTCGCCTTCATGAAGACCCTCGTCTCGCGCGATGCGCCCTTCGACACCGGCAAGATGTCCGACGCCGCCAAGCGCGGACGTGCGCTCTTCGAAGGCAAGGCCGGCTGCGTCTCCTGCCACTCCGGGCCCTATTTCTCCGACGGCAAGCCCCACAATACCGGCGTGCCGGAGAATCTCGACGTCTTCAAGGACCCGATGCGCCATCTGACCTATCGATCGGTCATCACCAATCATGGCACCCCGAAGGCCGATATCTGGCGGCGCGACGTCGGATACTTCATCGTCTCGAAGAACTACGCCGATGTCGGCAAGTTCATCACGCCGACCCTGCGGGAGCTCAAATACACCGCGCCCTACATGCACAACGGCGTGTTCGCGACGCTCGAGCAAGTGGTCGATTTCTACAACGCCGGCGGTGGCAAGGACGACCCGCTCGCCCGGGAGCTCTCGCCCCTCGGTCTGACCGACGCGGAGAAAAAGGACCTCATCGCCTTCCTCGAGAGCCTGTCCAGCGCGACCCCCGTCACGGTCGAGCCCGTGAAGATCGACCAGAAATACAAGGCCATCGACAAGTGGCTGAGCGTCCACAACTAGACGCCGAGAGAACGGGAGCAAAACCCATGAAACCGTTTACGACCCGGACCCCGAAGCCGGCTCTGCTCGCGGCCACCGCCCTGGCAGTCGCGGCCCTGCTTCTCGCCTTGGGCGCGGACAGCGCCACCGCGGCCGGCGACCCCGACAAGGATCCCCCCCTCGCCCCGCTTCCCGCGGTTCCGGAGCCGCCGGACAACCCGATAACCAAGGCGAAGGCCGAGCTTGGAAAGCTGCTCTTCTTCGACCCGAAGCTGACGGGCGATGCCAGCCTCGCCTGTGGCGACTGTCACGACCCCAAGCAGGGTTGGGGCTTCGCCGACCCGATCTCCCGCGGCTATCCGGGCACCGTTCACTGGCGCAACTCCCAGACGGTGGTGAACACCGGATTCCTGGGCAAGCTCTTCTGGCAGGGCAACTCCAAGAGCCTCGAGCGCCAGGCCCCGACCGCCAACAAGGGCGCGGTTGCCGGCAATGGCGAGAGCGACGTGATGGAGAGCCGGCTGCGCCAGACACCCTACTATGTCGAGAAGTTCCGCGAGGTGTTCGGCGTCATGCGGCCCAATCTGGGCATGGCCTGGATGGCGATCGCGACCTTCGAGCGCGCCATGCTGACCCAGAGAGACACGCCCCTCGATCGCTATCTCAGGGGCGACAAGAAGGCCCTCTCGCCCAAGGCGATCAAGGGCATGAAGCTCTTCACGGGCAAGGCCAACTGCATCGAATGCCACAACGGCCCGATGCTCACGGACGAGAAATACTACAATCTCGGCCTCCCCCGGCCCGTCGAGTTCGAGGAGAGCGGCATCAATCAGGTCACCTTCCGCTGGGAGAATTATGCCAAGGGCGTCTATGAGACGCGCTACCGCAAGTGGAAGGATGACGCCGGCCTCTACTACACGACAAAACGTCTGAAGGATGCTGGCAAGTTCCGCACCGCGCCCCTGCGCTACATCAAGTACACGGCGCCCTACATGCATGCCGGCCAGTTCTTCACTCTGGAAGAGGTGATCGACTTCTACAACGAGGGCGGCGGCGAGAACGAGTTCACCAAGGCCTATGGCAACAAGACCAAGATCCTGAAACCGCTCGGTCTCACCGACGACGAGAAGGAGGCGCTCGTCGCCTTCCTCGAGGAGTTGAGCGGCGACGAGATCAAGATGTCGGTCCCAAAGGTGCCGCCCTATGCCGTGATGCCGGACGTGCCTGGCCTCACTCAGGCAAAAGCGAAGCGCATCGGACTCGAGACCTATCTCGCTTCCCTCGGGAAGCAGTGAAGGAGACGCTCCCATGACCACCCCCGTGACAACCCGAGAACGCTTGACCGGCCTCAGCCGGTCTCCCGGCTCCGCCAAGCATGGCGAAGGGACCTGCGCCAGCGGGCTCGAGCCGGATAAGAAATCCGCCTGCATGTCTCGCCGGGCGTTCCTGTTCGGCAGCGGCGCCATCATAGGCGGCACCGTCATCCTCACCAATATTCCGGGCATGGAGGGCGAGGCCGTCGCAGCCGAGATCGCGGGCTACCCGCGCCAGCTCATCGGGCGCCTGAGCAAGCTCAAGGTCGGCAAGCCCGTCTCCTTCCGCTATCCGGACAAGGGGCGCAACTCCAACAGCATCCTCGTCAAGCTGGGCGCCCCGGCCGGCGGCGGCATCGGCCCGGATGCAGACGTGGTGGCCTTCAACACCCTGTGTCCGCACATGGGCGGCCTCCTTCAGGCGACGTTCAAGCCCAAGGACCAGGCCATCGGGCCATGCCCGCTCCACCAGACCACCTTCGACCTGACCCGGCACGGCATGGTGATCGCGGGTCACGCGACCGAAAGCCTGCCCCAGGTCCTTCTGGAGCTGGAGGGAGACAAAATATGGGCGGTGGGGATGATCGGCCTCATCTACGGCCGCTACGACAATCTGAAATCGTAAGCCGAGGACCCCGTCATGGCTAAGAACTCCACACCGTATTATCAGCCGGAGGATCGCATTCCCCTTCCTCCGAAGAACGCCGAAGTCTTCACCACCTGTTGCGACTACTGCGTCATGGCCTGCGGGTTCAAGGTGTTCCGCTGGCCGGCGGGCGGCCCCCATGGCGGCCCGAAGAAGAATCAGAACGCGCTCGGAAAGAATTTCCCCCTGCGCCCCGGCCAGGGCGGTTGGGTCGGCCCGAACCAGTTCACCCAGTCCTTCTACAACGGCCGCCTTTACAATTTCGCCATTGTCGCGGACCCCGATGCCCGTGTCGTGAACGTCGGTGGTGGCCACTCCATTCGCGGTGGCTGCATCGCGCAGAAGCTCTACAATCCGCGCAAGCCGACCCAGGACCGGCTCAAATATCCCATGGTCCGCGTCAACGACATACTGATGCCGGTTACATGGGATTTCGCCCTCGACATCGCGGCCGAGGTCTCGAAGCACGTAATCGCACACCATGGCGAATCCGCCTGGGCGATGAAGTACTACAGCTACCAGTTCTTCGAGAACACCTACGCGTTGACGAAACTCTCGCTCGGCCTGATCAACACGCCGGCGGTGTCCCAGCACGACCATCCATCCATGGTCAACTCCGTTCCCGGCTGGGTCGACATCGGCTACGACATCTTCAGTGCCAGCCATGAGGATTTCGCCCTCGCGGACTGCGTCCTCATTTCCGGCACCGACCCCTTCGAGACCAAGACCACCTTGTGGAACCACTGGATCCTCCGGGGGATCTCCGGCAACAACACCAAGGTCGTCATGATCAACCCGCGCCGCACCACCGGCGTGGCCTATGCGGAGAAGCATGGCGGGCTGCACCTGCCCGTCCTGCCCGGTTCCGACACGGTCGTGCACATGGCGCTGCAACGGGTCATCATCGAGAATGACTGGCACGACAAGGACTTCATCAAGAACTGGGTGAACAATGGCTGGGAGACCGACAGCGGCTTCGGCCAGGGCACCCGCAACACGCCGTGGCAGTGGCGCACCACCTGGGGCAAGTTCCAGGTCAAGGGCTTCGAGGGCTCGCCCAAGCACTACAAGGAGTGGCTGTTCTCCCAGGAGATGTCCAAGCCCGAGGTCGCGGCGAAAATTGCCGATATCGACCCGGCCTTGATCTACAAGGCCGCCGAGATGATGGCCAAGCCCAAGCCCAATGGCGAGCGCCCGAAAACCTCGATCTGCATCGAGAAGGGCAACTACTGGTCCAACAACTATCTCAACACCGCCTCGATCGGCAATCTGGGCGTCATTCTGGGCTGCGGCGGCAAGCCGGGCCAGGTTGTCACGCGCCTCGGCGGCCATCAGCGCGGCGGCGTGTCGGGAGGAAAATACCCCGGCTGGAAATCGCCCTACAAGGTGCCCGGCCGTCGCCGGCACCGGCTCGACCTCGACCGCTGGCTCCAGGCAGGGCATGTGCGTTTCGCCTATTGCATCGGGACCACCTGGATCCAGTCCATGGCGGGCTCCGCCGATCTCGAGGATGCCTTCAGGCGCTATATCAAGCTCTCCGGCCACCGGGTCCGCAGCTTCGACAAGCAGACCATCATCGACACCCTCAAGAAGCGGGTGGACGCCGGCGGCATGGTGCTGGTCCATCAGGACATCTACCTGCGCGATCCCATCGGCAGCCAGTATGCAGACATCGTTCTGCCGGCCGCCACCTGGGGCGAGGAGGATTTTGCCCGCGCCAACAGCGAGCGGCGCGTGCGCCTCTACTCCAAGTTCTGCGACGCGCCTGGCCAGGCGCTTCCCGACTGGAAGATCGCCGCCATGTGGGCGCAGAAGATGGGCTTCAAGGGCTTCGACTGGAAGGACTCCAACGAGGTCTTCGAGGAGACCTGCCGCTTCACCCGCGGCTCGCGCAAGGACTACAACGCCATCCGCGTCATGGCCAAGCGCAAGGGCATGAAGGCACATGAATATCTGCGCAGCTTCGGCACGCGCGGCCTTCAGACGCCGCTCCTCATTGACGGGGACAAGCTGATCGAGACCAAGCGGCTGCACGACTACAACCGCAAGGACATCCCCGACACCGGTCCCCAGGGCCCGACGGTGTTCAACAAGCGCCTTCTGGCCTTCAAGACCCAGACCGGAAAGCTCAATCTCATCAAGACCCCGTGGACTCTGTGGGCCGATTTCTACGAGTTCCTCACCCCCAGGGGCAACGAGCTCTGGATCACGAACGGGCGCATCAACGAGATCTGGGAGTCGGGCTTCGACGACTATGAGCGCCGCCCCTACACCCAGCAGCGCTGGCCCATGAACTTCGTCGAGATCAATCCCGAGGACGCGAAGGCACGCGGCATCGAGTCCGGCGATCTGGTCGTCATCCAGTCGTCTCGCGTGCCGGTTCAGAAGGACTTCAATCTCGGCGTCAAATCCGGCGAGATGTGGTTCTCCGGGCTGATGAAGCGCGGTCACATCAAGGTGGTCACCGGCCAGTACTCGGCGGTCGCCATCGTCACGCCGGCCATTCGCAAGGGTGTCGCCTTCAGCGAGTTCCTGAAGACCAGCCAGCCGGCCAATGTGATCACGCCGCGCGTGCCGGATCCGATCACCATGAACTACCGGTTCAAGATCGCCTCGGGAACCATCACCCGCGTGGGCGAGTCGCCCTTCAAGCGCACCTTCTCGCAGATGAGCCTGAAGAGGAGGGACATCATCTGACGCGAGCTTGGGGGGCGGGTGGGGCCCGCATGCGCTTCTCCGCCCCCCTTTCCATCCTGCCCGCCGGGAGCGCCAGAGAGCTGAACGCGCAGCCTTGCCGTCGATGGCGCCGGGAGACGAGCAGCAGCGACCAGGAACCCTTGTGAACCCCATGAATGCGTTCGAGAAAGACCGACACACAGGAAGGATGAGCGAGCCGGAGAGCTCCGCGACGAAGCAAGGCGAATGGCCGGGCAGGTCCACCGTCCTCGCCGCCATTCATGCGGTTCTTCAGAGCGACAACAGCCTCTCGCGCCTTCACGGGCTGCGCGCTCTCGCCCGCATCGGCGCCGACGATCCGGCATCGCTGGACCTGGCCATCGCCCATCTTCACGATCCCGATCCCGACCTTCGCACGGAAGCGGCCATCGCGCTGGGCCGCCTTGGCGCCCGCAGGGCCGTGGAGCAGCTCCTCGAGAGCATGGAGGGCGACCCGGAGGGCGAGGTGCGCATCGAGGCGGCCCGGGCTCTCGGCAGGATCGCCGACCCGGCTGCGACCGAGCGCCTGCTGCGCTGCGTCGAGGCGGATGGCTATCCCGAATGCGACGTGATCGTGGACGACCTGGAATATGGGGCAGCCTGGGACGTTCAGGCCGAGGCCCTTGTGGCCCTCGGCGCCATCGCCGAGCCCCGTACCGCCCCGAAGATCATCGCGCTCCTGAATGAGAGCGGCAACGAGCATCTCCAGGAGCGCGGCCTCGAGGCCCTTGCCCGGCTGGACAGCGACGCGGCCACCGGCTTCCTTCTCGACCGGCTGGCCAAGGGCGATGCCATGGCCCGGCGGCGCGCCGTCGAGGCCCTGTCCAGCACTCTTGCCGAAGACGCGAAGGGCGAGCCGCCGCAGGCCGTCACCTCCGCCCTCACCGACGCCCTGCTCGATGAGGACCCCGGCGTGCGCATGGCGGCCGCCGGGGCGATCGCCCAGATGGACAGCCCCCTCGCTGCGGCCTCCCTCGCCCTCCTCCTCGAGGACAACGATGCCGGCGTGCGCGGCGCTGTTGCCCGGCACCTGGCCCGCATGAAAGGCGGGGCGGTGGCCGCGCGCCTGCACGCCATGCTCGACGATGCCAGCCCCGAGACCCGGCGCGCCATCACCCGCACGCTCGCCGATCTCGCGGACCCCTCGTCCTTCGAGCCCCTCGCCCGGCTCCTCGACACCGAGGATGAGGCCCTGCTGTTCGACGTCATCGAGGCCCTCGGCAGGATCCCGCCGCCACGCACCGCTGCGGGCCGGGACATGACCGGGGCCGCCGCGAGCCGGCTTGCCGCCATGCTCGCCGACCGGGAGAAGAGCGACGCTCTGCGCATGCGGGCTGCGATGGCCCTCGGTCGCCTGCTGGCACTCGGCACCGGCTCCCGCCGCCCCACGCAGGGAGCCGACGACACCGCGGCGCTGGCGCCGGCGGCCCGCGGCAAGCGCCGCGAGGGGGGCGAGAGCATCGCAGGAGAGACACCCCCTCCCGACGCGCCGACCCCTCTCGACATCCTGCGCACGACCGCAACCGCCGCGGACCCCCGCGTCTCCCCTGCGGCGCTCGAGGCGCTGGCACTCGCCGACCCCGAGGGCGCGGAGGATATTCTCGTCGCGATCCTCGCGGACGCTGGAGGGGATGCGGCCAGCACCGGTGACAGCGGGGCCGAGGACCCGGCGGTCCCCGAAGGGGCTGAGGGCTCCGCCTCCGCGATTCTCTCCGATCCCCACGCCGATATTGTCGAGGTGCCCCCCGGCGAGCAGGCCGCGGTCGTGAAGGCTCTCCTCGGCAAGGACCCGCAATCCTCGACCCTGGCGGCCATGCTCACCCGCGCGCCCGACGAGGCCAGCCTTGCCACCGACTCCCCTCCTGGGAAGGACGAAAACCAAGGGGAAGGCGAAGCCCTCGGCGAGGGCGAGGCGGAGCTCGGCCCCCTGGAGGGCCCCTTTGCCGACATGCCCGAGGCCGGCACCGACGAGACCGACGAGACGCATGCCCGCGCCGTTCTGCGCATGCACGCCGCGCGCCTCCTTGGCACGCTCCCCGGCGCGGGCAGAGAGGCCGTCCAGGCCCTCGAGCGCACCCTCGCCGATCCGTTTGCCGGTGCACGCCAGGAGGCCATCCGCGCCCTCGCCGAAATCGGTGATCAAGCGGCCCTGGACGCCATCCTCGAGCATCTGGCGGACCCCGACCCGGAGGTGCGCCTCGAGGCGCTGCGTGCTGCCGGCCGCCTCTCGCCGCCCAAATCCCTCGACCGGCGCCTCGTGGAGTTTCTCAGCCACCCCGACCCGGTGATGCGCGAGCACGCCGTGCGCGCCCTGGCATCCGCAGCCGAGCCCATGGCGCCCGACCATCTCGCCGAGGCCCTGGATGATGACGACATTGGCGTTTGCCGCGCGGCTCTTGCCGCGCTCCGCCGCCCGCCTCTCGATGCGCTTTTGCGCAGCCGCCTCCTTCAGCTTCTCTTCCGTTTCTCCGGTGATCTCAGACTGGACGTCGCCGCGACCCTCGCGCGCCTTGGCGATGGCGATGGCCTGAGCGTTCTGCTCCAGACCCTGCGCGACCCCGCCGAGGACGACTATCACTGGATCTGCATCGACGCCCTGGCAGAGGCCGTCGCGCAGCTCCCGCAGCCAAATGGACATGGCGAAGTTGGAACGGGGAGGCGGGCTCTTGCGGGCTGAGACCAAGACGTGCGCCGCCATCACCATGGTGGCCGGCCTGATGCTCGTCACGCTCGCACCGCGCGAGGCGGGCGCGAGCGACGACGCGCTCGCCATTGGGCAGGAGATCTATGAGGAGTTCTGCGCTGCCTGTCATGGCTACGACGGCGTCAAGCAGATCCCCGAGGCCCCCAATTTCGCACGCTGCGAACGCTTGGAGAAGGACGACGAGACGCTCCTCGTGATTATCGCCAAGGGCAAGGGCGATCTCATGCCGCCTTGGGCGGAGGAGCTGACCGGGCAGCAGATGCGACAGGTCCTCGCCTATATCCGCACCTTCCCCGCAAAGGCTGGGAGGCGTGACCCCGCCTGCAAGCCTGCCGGAAAGGGAAAGGGCACCGAGAGGAGCAAGGATGCAAAGCGCTGAGCACCGGGGCGCGAGCGCAGCGACAGAGGACGGGACGGCCGGAGTGCAGAGGCGATGAACGGGTTCGAGCGATGATGACGAGCAACAGAGCGAAACGTCGCGCAGGCATCGCGCTGGCGGGGGCATCGACCATGATCGTGCTCGCCGCCCTGGCGGTCGTGGCTCTCGCGACGCCCGCATTCGCCCTGGAGGAGAATGTCTACCGCCAGTTCCTCGGGCTCGATTCCCGCCGTCTCGTCTGGTTCCTGGCTCAGATGCACCTCTTCTTCGGCGCTTTCGTGCTCGGCGTACCGCTCTTCGCCGTCATCGTCGAGATCGTCGGCTGGCGGGGCGGCGACGAGCGCTTCGACAAGCTCGCCTATGAGTTCACCAGCCTGCTTTCCGTCGCCTACGCCACCACGGCCGCGCTCGGCGGCCTGCTGGCCTTCGCCCTCTTCACCATCTACCCGACCTTCATGGGCTACATGGCGGACATCTTCAAGGACGTGATGTTCATCTACGCCCTCCTGTTCTTCGGGGAGACCTTCGCGCTCTATCTCTACTATTACGGATGGAAATGGCTGAAGAGCGACCGCCCGCTTCCCCAGCCCGTGCAATGGGGCCTGCGCGGGCTCGGCGCCATCATCACCATCGCGGGCATCGTCTTCTTCTTCGGCGGTTTCGGCCCCGAGATGCGCACCGACACGCGCAGCTTCATGGCGCTGCTCTATATCCTCCCCACCGGCATCGGCCTTCTCATCATCCGTGACCTCAAATCGGTCCACATCTTCATCGGCATTCTGCTGAACGTGTTCGGCACGGCCATCATGCAGGCGGCCAATAGCTGGGCAGGCTTCATGATGAGCCCCGTCGGCGTCGATGCCGAGGGCGTGTTCACCGGAACCACCTGGCAGGCTTTCGAGAACGTGCTCGCCACGCCCATTGCCATTCACCGGATGCTGGGCAATCTCGCCTTCGGCGGCCTCGTCGCGGGCGCCTATGCGGCAGTCAAGTTCATCGGCTCGCGCACGCCCGAGGACAAGGCCCATTACGACTGGATGGGCTATATCTCCAACTTCGTCGCCATCATCGCCCTCATTCCTCTGCCCTTCGCGGGCTATTATCTGGGCCGCGAGGTCTATTCGACCAGCGCCGTCATGGGCAACAACATGATGGGCGGCGACTTCTCCTGGACCTTCATCATCCAGGCAATGCTGGTCGGCTCGCTCTTCATCATATCCAACTACTATCTGTGGAGCGGCATGACGCGCATCCCGGGCGCCGAGCGCTACTACCGCTTCATCAAATACATCCTCTTCACCCTCATCGTCTCCTTCGCCATCTGGCTCACGCCGCACAATCTCCCGCTGACGGCCCAGGAGGTCGGCCAGATGGGCGGCAGCCAATATCACCCGGTCCTGAAATATCTCGGCCTGATGCCGGCGAAGAACGCGGTGGTCAACCTCATCATCCTCTCCACCTTCTTCAGCTTCCTGCTTTACCGGCGCGGCAACAAGGAGGGCGTGGTGTCCATCCGCGCCCAGGGCCGGCTCGCCCTCGTCGTGATCTCTCTGGCCGGGCTCGTGGCCGTCGCCATTGTCGGCCAATACGCCGTCACCATGCTGACCATGGATCCGGCAAGCCTGGATCTCCCGCCGGACCGCGCCCAGTATCTGCGCACCATCGGATATCTTCTCCTGTTTCACGCCGCCGTCGCCGTGCTCGCCACCGGCCTCGCGCTCACCGACAGGGGCAAGCTCGGCCAGGCGATCCTGCTCGCCGTCACCGCCTTCAATGTCGCGATATTCCTGGGCGTCCACGGGTTCGTGGTGATGGAGAAGGCCTCGCCCGTCCTGCGCAATGTCGCCGTCGCCCAGTTTCTGCAGCTCATCGCCTGCCTGGTTCTGGTCACCACCATCGACATATTCCTTTTCCGCGGCGCCAAGGTGGTGGGCGAGCTCAACTGGGGCCGCATGACCACGCGCAGCCAGTACGCTCTTCTGCTCCTCACCTTCGTCATCACCATGAACATGGGTCTCATGGGCTTCATCCGTTCGGGGCTGCGCGGCGACTGGCACATTTTCGGCGTGATGCGCGATACCTCCGAATGGGCCTACACCCCCAGCAACTACATGATGACCCAGCAGGTCGGAGCGGCGGTGTTGCTGTTCATGATCGGCTGCGCCTTCATGTTCTGGCTCGGTGGCATCGCCTCGGGCAAGGCCGCCGAGCGCGACGCCGCGGCCAGCCCCGAAAGCGATGAGGCACCGCCGGCGCCGGTCGCCACGATGCCGGGGAGGGCCGAGCCATGACCCGGCACGCGGCGATGCAATCCCACGCCGGCAAGGCACCCCCCGCCGGCGGCGAGCCCGGAATGGCCGGCACCATGGCCAAGGTGTTCGCCTTTCTCATCGTGGTGCTCGGGGTCTATCTCTGGATCGGCTATGCGATCACCAAGATGACCGGGGGCGTGCGCACCGGCGGCGGCGTCGTGGACATCAGCCCCGAGAGCGGCGAGGCGATCTATTGGGGCAAAGGCCGCTGCTTCACCTGCCATTCCGTGGGCGGGCGCGGCAGCGCCGTGCGCGGGCCCAATCACGGACAGTTCGGAGAGAAGTTCCCGCTTCCCATGGGTGCCCGCGCCGAGCTGCGCGCCGCCGAGCGCAGCAAGAAGACCGGAGAGAAATGGACCGCGGTCGATTACATCGTGGAAAGCCTCGCCGATCCCGGCGCCTATGTGGTGGAGGGCTACAAGAACGAGATGGCCGTCGTCTATGCCCCGCCGATCTCCCTTTCGCTCAAGGAGATCAAGGCCGTCGTCGCCTATCTCATGGCTCAGGGCGGAGAGCTGGACATTGCCGCCATCGACTCCGATCCGAGCCCGATAACCAAGCGCTTCTACGACAAGATCGCCGCCGCTCAGGCAGCCGGCGGCGGCGACCCGACGAACGGCGCCACGGTCTACGAGGACAATTGCTCCGAGTGCCACAGCCTGGATGAGAAGCCCGGCAAGGTGGGCCCCTCGCTCTCAGGCATCGCGAGCAAGGGGATCAAGTACATCTCCGATGCCATCCTCAGGCCCGCGAAGACAATCCGCAAGGGCTACGAGACCTGGGTGGTGGTGGACAAGACCGGCCGCAAGACCGTCGGGCTCAAGACGGCCGAGACCGCCGAGGCCGTCACCATCACCAAGGCCAGCGGAGAGACGGTGACGGTCCCTCGCGCCGACATCAAGACCATGGAGGTCGACGCCACGCAGTCGGTCATGCCCGATGACCTGTCCGAGGGGCTGACCGTGAAGGATTACCAGGACGTTCTCTCGTTCCTGATGACGATGAAGGGAACCTAGCACGCCGTCCGCATCGTCCGGCCAGGTGGCCGGAGCGGCGGTCCGCATCATCGCCGAGAGGCAGGAGATTTGCGAATGCAAGAGAAGGGGAACAAGCGCTTCTGGTGGGTCGTTCTCACCCTTGTCGTCGTCTACGCCGCAATCAAGTGGGGCGTTCCGGCGCTTTCGCGCTGGATCACCACCCTGCCCTTCCCCCTGCCCGTGCCGGGCACCCTGATGTTCATGTACATGGCGGTGACGCTGATCGCGCTCTTCCTTCTCGTCACCTTCTCGGAGGAGCACCTTGAGGAGTTCCTGCGCCCCATCCGCACCTTCCTCGCCGGCGGCTATGGCCGCATCCCGCGCGCCATCGGCCTTGTCATCGTGCCGCTCGTCGCCGCCTGGCAGGTCTGGGCGCTGACGGTGCCGCAGGTCGAACTGCCGACCGCCCTGCGCATTCAGCATCCCTCATCCAACTTCCCGAAGAAGATGGAGGCGCTTCAGAATCCCTTCGCCAATCCCAGCGATGCTGCCATCGACGCGTTCATCGAGCGGGCGAAATCCGGCAAGGTCCGCTTCGTGCCCCAGCTTCGCGAGGACATCGACCGCTGGGTGGAGGAGGCCGGCCCCGATCACGTTCTCGAGGCCATCCCGACGGCTCCCATGCGCCGTTTTCTCGCTGCCCTCAAGACCGGCAAGGTGGATCGCAACACCGCCCGTGCCGCCCTCATCGAGAAGACATTGTTCGAGGGGCGCGCCCTTTATGCCATGAACTGCCGGCCCTGCCACGGCGACAGCACGGCCGGCGATGGCCCCATGGCCGACGGCTTCAAGCTGCGGCCCATCAATTTCACCGACAACGGCACCATCGAGACCATCGTGGTCGGCTACACCTTCTGGCGTGTCACCAATGGCGGGCCGGGCCTGCCCCCCGAGGCAACGCCCTGGGATTCCGCCATGCCCGAATGGAAGCTGAGCCTGACCGAGGAAGAGCGCTGGAAGATCATTCTGGCCGAGTACGACCTTGCCGAGAAAACCCCGCGCATTCCGGAGAAGCACTGATGAGGTGGCAGAGAGCGAGATCGACACGCCCGCGAGCGGCCGAGGCAACGCTGCGGACAGGCCGCGCCCGCACTGCCCACGGCGCGATCCGTGCATCCCTCCTGTTGGCCGTCACGCTCTTCGCCTGGGCCTCGGCTCCGACCGCCCGTGCGGCCGACACACCCAAGGCGCCCATGCCGAAGGTGACGCCGGAGTTCCTGGCCAAGGGCAAGGAGATTTATTTCCGCCGCTGCAGCTTCTGCCACGGGCTCCTGGGAGATGGCGAGGGGCCGGCGGCGAAATATCTCGACCCCCGCCCGCGCGACTTCACCCTCGGCACGTTCAAGTTCCGCACCACCCAGAGCGGCGAGCTGCCTCTGGACACCGACCTCTTCCGCACCGTCTCGCGCGGCTTGCCCGGCACCGCCATGCAGGCCTTCGACGACCAGATCATAAAGAACGGCCTGACGGAGGAGGAGCGCTGGGCGGTCATCGCCTACATCAAGACCTTCGCCCCCGAATTCGAGGACCCGGACCTCGACCCCATCAAGACCGGCAAGGTGGTGAAGCTCCCCGCCAATCGCCCGCCCTACAGTCCCGAGCTCGTCGCCAAGGGCAAGCAGGTGTTCCTCAGGGCGAAATGCTGGGAATGCCATGGCAAGCAGGGCCGCGGCGACGGGCAGAAGATGTTCGATCGCAAGGACGATTGGGGCTTTCCCATCCGCATCCGCAACGTCACCCACCCCTGGAAGATCAAGGGCGGCACCCGCGTCGAGGACATCTACATGCGCTTCTCGACCGGCATCTCCGGCACCCCCATGCCCTCCTTCATCAAGGCGCTGAGCGAGGATGAGCGCTGGCAGCTCGCCAACTTCATCAAATCGCTTCAGCACAAGCTCACCACCCATCAGGTGCTCAAGGCCCTGCGCATGGACGGCGCCCTGCCCCTCGACCCCAACGCGCCCGCCTGGAAAAAGGCCGAGCCCATGGATATCCGCCTCACCGGCCAGGTCATCGCCCCGCCCCGCTGGCAGAATCCGAGCATCGAGCTCGTGACCGTGCAGGCGCTCTTCAACGAGAAGGAAATCGCCTTCCGCCTCGTCTGGGACGACCCGTTCAAGGACATCAAGCATGACAAGAGCAAGGAGCTGGACACCTCCAAGCTCTCGAAACAGGGCGCTTTCAGCTCCTATGTCGAGGCGAATGGCATGATCCCGCGCGCCCTCGACACCTTCCGCGACTCCATCGCGCTTCTGTTCCCGGTCAAGCCGGTGGAGGGCGTGAAGAAGCCGCATTTCCACCGCGGCGAGCCCCTCGATCCCGTGCATGTGTGGCGCTGGATGGCGGACCTGGACGCCAAGGGCGAGCGCGCGGTCGAGGAGTCCGTCGCCCGCGGCTGGAAACAGCCCCTCAAGCCGCAGGCCCCCGACGCCCAGCAGGTGCAATCCAGGGCGGTCTGGGACAAGGGCCAATGGACCCTGGTGATGAAGCGGCCGCTGCTCACACCGGATCGCAACGACGTTCAGTTCCGCACCGGCCGCTTCACGCCCATGGCCGTGAACGCCTGGGACGGATCGAACGGCGAGCACGGCCTGATCATGTCGCTCTCCACCTGGTACTTCGTCTTCCTCGAGGAGGGCACGCCCCTGACCGTCTATCTCTACACGGCCCTCGCCTTCCTCTCCATCGGCGTCCTTGGCGTTTGGCTTGCCCGAAAGGCGGAACGCGACGGCGAGGGCACGCGAGGGAGGGAGGCATGACCCTTCACGGGCGACGCGGCACGCGCACGGCCAGCGGCCCCATGCCAGAGCGGAGCAAGAATGCAGGAGCGACAGCCATGAGACCGATACTCGCCATCGTCATCTCGGCTGCGGCCGCGCTCGGCCTCACCGAGCCCGGCCACGCCGACCCCGCTGCCGGAAAGGCGATCTTCGAGGCCAAGGGATGCAATGCCTGCCACTACACCCAGGGTCCGGCACGCGAGAAGACCATCGCCGATCAGCTCGCCAAGAAGGGGCCCGAGCTCTGGTATGCGGGCTCCAAGTTCCAGAAGGCGTGGCTTGCGAAATGGCTCACCGAGCCCAAGCCCATCCGCCCCCTCGCCTTCAACTCTCTGACCGAGGAGAACAAGGGCGATCATCCCAAGCTTTCGGCGGAGGAGGCGGCCAAGGTCACCGATTTCCTGATGACCCTGACCTCCGATGTCGTCAAGCCCGGCTCCGTCAAGCCGAAAAAGAGCGCCAAGGGCCGGCTCATCTTCGTCAAGAAGATGCCGTGCAGCGGCTGCCACGCCTTCCCAAGCAGAAAGAAGTTCAAGGGCGGGCGCTCGGGCCCCTCCCTCGTCGGCGCCGGTGAACGGCTGAATCCCGACTGGATCCTCGCCTATCTCCAAAATCCCAAGGTGTTCAAGCCGGTGAAGATGATGCCGGTGTTCGTCGGTATCTTGAGCCCCAAGGACATGAAGCAGGTCGCCGGCTACGTCGCCACCTTCAAGGCGAAGAAATGACCCGAGGAGGAGAGAAAATGCATCTCAACAGAGCAATCGCCGCCCTCGCCGGTCTTCTCGCAGCCCTCGCCCTGGCGGTGCCGGCACACGCGATCGACATCGAGCAGGTCTACAAGTTCTACTGCGCCCAGTGCCACGGCCTCACCGGCAAGGGCGACGGCCCCAATGTCGGCGCGGATTTTCCCGTCAGCCCCCGCAATTTCACCAACGCGGCGGAGATGAACAAGTTGAGCGATGCCGACATCAAGAACGTCATTCTCGACGGCGGACCGGCGGCAAGCAAATCGCCCATGATGCCACCCTGGGGCAAGACCCTGACGGCCGAGGAGGTGGACGGCCTCGTCAAGCACCTGCGCAAGCTCTGCAAATGCAAGGGAAAGCAGGGATGAGCGCCCCCCGGCGAGGCGCTCAGAGCACGAAATAATAGAGGATCAACAGGATGACCACGGCGTTCACGGCCATGCCTGCGAAGATCACGATATCCGCGATGCGCTTCTTCGGAACCATGGCAGGAATGTTAGCCGAGCCTGCGCATTCCGTCCACCGGCGCAATGACACACCGATGCGGAGCAGCGGAGAGGCGCCATGAGCGAGAAGCGGCGATCCCGCGGCACGCTGCCGGCCTGGGCGGGCCCGGCGCTGTTCACGGCGACCCTCATTGCCATCCTCCTGTTCTTCCGCTGGCTGCTCTTTTGAGCAGGCGACGGCATGAGGGCAACGCGATGAAACACCGGACGATCGACAGGGAGGTGAGCCATGACAGACAGCCTTGTGACGTTCCTCGTCGCCCTCGTTCTGTTCGCCGCTCTGTTCGTGGCCATGGACGCCGCGGTCATGGCCATGCAGGGCCTGTCGCTGGTGTTCCAGGGATGAGACGGACGGCACGCATGAACGGACCCAGGCGTTCGCGGACCGCAAGAGGCGGACTGCGTGCGGGCCTGCTCCTGCTGTCGGCCCTCATGGCACTTCTCCTCGCCCTGCCCGCGCTTTCCGGCGCGCTGGGCCTTGCCAATCCGGCGCTCGCCGGCGAGGCGTCGAGTGCGGCAAGCGAGGTGGTCGGCAATGCGAGCGCCGCGACCGCCACACCCGCCCCGGGAGCGCCCAAGACCACCCTCGCCGACTATCCACGCATTCGCGGCGTCAATTCCCGTGTCCTCGTCTGGCTGGTCGCCCAGCTCCACCTATGGTTCGCGGCCTTCGTGCTCGCCGTGCCGATCTTCGTCTTCATCATCGAGGCCATCGGCATGAAGACGCGCGACAAGCGCTATGACGAGATGGCCTACGAGTTCATCAAGGTCTCGATCACCGCCTATTCCCTGACCGCGATCCTGGGCGGGTTGCTTCTCTTCTCCCTGCTCGTTTTCTATCCCCAGCTCACAGCCTACCTCACCCGCGTCTTCAAGGAGAGCATGTTCTATTATGCGCTCCTCTTCTTCATCGAGAGCGCGGCCCTCTATCTCTATTACTACGGCTGGCACTGGCTGCAGGGCCCCTTCGCCAAATGGGTGCATCTGACCATCGGGCTCGTGCTCAATGCCGCGGGCACGACACTGATGTTCCTCGCCAATGCCTGGGTCACCTTCATGATGAGCCCCGCCGGCGTGGACAGCGCCGGCGCCTATCTGGGCGACCCGTGGGCGGCCATCCACAACTATCTGTGGAACCCGATCAATCTGCACCGGTTCATCGCCAACATCGCCTATGGCGGCTCCATCGTCGGCGCCTACGCCGCCTTCCGCTTCCTCACCGCCACCCGCGCCGAGGACAAGGCCCACTATGACTGGATGGGCTACACGGCCAACTTCATCGCCATCGCCGCGCTCCTCCCCCTGCCCTTCGCCGGCTACTATCTCGCCGCCGAGATCTACGCCTACAGCCAGCAGATGGGCATCACCCTCATGGGCGGCATCTTCGCCTGGCTGTTCATCATCCAGGCGGTGCTCATCGGCACGCTCTTCCTCTCGGCGAACTACTATCTCTGGTGCGGCATGGGCCGCAGCGAAGGCGCCGCGCGCTACAACCGGTTCATCAAATATATCGTCATCGTCCTGGTGGGCGCCTTTCTGGTGTGGTTCACGCCGCACACCCTCGTGCTCACCAATGAGGAGCTGAAAGCCCTCGGCGGCCCCTACCACACCTATCTCGGCCCCCTCGGCATCATGCCCGCCAAGAACACGGCCGTGAACATCATGATCCTGTTCACGGCGCTGAGCTTCCTCATCTACCGGCGCGCCAACCGGGTGCCGACCGTCTCCTGGGCGGCGCGCGGCAACGCCATCCAGGTGGCGCTCTATGGCGCGGGCATTCTCAACATTTTCTTCCTCGGCATCTATCACGGCTATTTCACCAACACGGTCTACAAGGTGGCCTCCTCCATACCCCAGGTGATGACCACCCTCATCGTGATCGCCGCGAGCCTCGTCATCGACGCCTTCATCTACCGCCGGGCGCGCGAGATCGCCCCCCTCCGATGGGGCCGCATACCGGACCGGGCGCAATACGCACTCTTCCTTCTCGCCATCGCCTTCACCTGGCTGATGGGTCTCATGGGCTACATCCGCTCCGGCATCCGCCAGCACTGGCACGTGGTCGGAATCATGCGCGACAACTCCGCCGATGCCATCACCCCGACGCTCGGTTTCGCCGCCAATGTGGTCTCGGCCGGCACGATCCTGTTCATGGCCCTGGTGATCTTCGTCTTCTGGTTGAGCGAGCTGGGCGCGCGCAAGGTCCAGCCCGCCGGCTACTGGCAGGAGTAGGGCACCATGCGTCAGTTCTTCTCCGTCGTGGCTTTCACCCTTCTGACAATCGGCTTCTTTGCCGGTTTCTCGAATTTCGGCATTCCCCAGATCGAGCCGGCACCTCCTCCGAAAGAGGAGAAAATCGCCCTCGGCGCGATGACCATGGAGGACTTCATCGCTCTGGGCGAGCGCATCTTCAAGGGCAAGGGCACCTGCACCCTCTGCCACAACCCGGTCGGCGGGCGCGCGCCCCTTCTCGACCAGATCGGCAAGGTCGCGGCCAAGCGCCTCGCGGACCCGCGCTACAAGGGCGAGGCGCGGGATGTGGAAGGCTACCTTCACGAGTCCCTCGTCAAGCCCTCGGCCTATGTGGTGAAAGGCTTCGGCAAGAAGGGCACCGGCGACACCGTCAGCCCCATGCCGGATGTGTCCGGCGGCAGCATCGGCCTCAGCGAGGCGGAGATCGCCGCCGTCATCGCCTACCTGCAAAGCGCGAGCGGCGTGGAGGTGACAGTCGAGATTCCCGCAGGCGCCGAGCCTGCGGCGAAGGCGGAGAAGGAGACCGCCGGAGAGGGACGCCCCCTCTATGCAAGCGCCGAGGAGGCGATGCGCGAGCTTGGTTGCGGCGCCTGCCACAAGGTGGCCGGAGAGCAAGGCGAGGTGGGCCCGGACCTCACCCACATCGGCGCCAAGCGTGACAGGGCCTATCTGCGTCGCGCCATTCTCGACCCCAATGCCGACATCGCCGAGGGGTTCGAGCCCGACCAGATGCCGCCCGACTATGGCGAGCAACTCTACGCCAAGGAGCTGGAGATGATCGTCGACTATCTCGCGGGGTTGAAATGATGGGCCGGCTCCTCTCACGCATTCCCGCCCTCCTGCGCGCGGCGCTCGTGGTTGTCGGCATCTATCTTGCCGCGACCGCCATCTTCTCGGGGCTGCTCGGCCAGCCCATTCCGGCGAGCCTCATGACCATGTACATGTTCTTCGTCATCGTCGGCGTGTTCATGGCCTTCACCTTCACCGAGGAGGGCGCGCGCGCCATGGCCGCGCCGATTCGCGCTCTCGTGGAGAACCCCGCCCTCCGCCCGGTGCGGAACATCGTCTTCCTTCTGGTCCCGCTCGCGGCCGGCGCCTTCACCTACACGAAGATGCTGCCCAGCCTCGAGGCACCGGTCGAGTTGCGCACGATACATCCGGCGCCACCCTCCACATTCAAGGCCTACGGCAAGCGCTACGATCTCCTCACTCTCGAGAATCCGTTCCGCAAATATGAGAAGGAGGACCCGGAGAGGTTCCGCGCCCTCGTGGCGGAAGGGGGAAAAATATACATCCGCAACTGCCAGTTCTGCCATGGAGACAAGCTGAACGGCCGCGGCCCCTTCGCCCCCGCCCTCAATCCGGTGCCGCTCAACTTCCAGGACGTGGGCACCATCGCCCAGCTTCAGGAAAGCTATCTCTTCTGGCGCATCGCAACGGGCGGGCCGGGCCTTCCCGAGGAGGCAGCCCCTTGGATCTCGTCCATGCCGGTCTGGCAGAATTTCCTCAAGGAGGACGAGATCTGGAAGGTGATCCTGTTCCTCTACGACTATACGGGCCATCGCCCGCGTGCCTGGGAGAAATGAGCTATGAGGGTCCCTGTCATGGCTGCGCGGCGTTTCATCTCCCCCCTGTGGAGCTGCCTCGCATTCACGCTCGCATTTGGACTGTCGACGCTGGTCCTGCCGGTGACCACCGTCCAAGCCGAGGCCGGGAATGCGGAGCGGGGCAAGCTCATCTATGCCAGGCGCTGCGCCCTCTGCCATGGCGAGGAAGGCGATGGCGCCGGCCCCGGTGCCGAGCGTCTCAACCCACCGCCTCGCGACTTCACCGAAGGCCAGTACAAGTTCAAGACCACCGGCTTCGACGACATCGTGCCCAACGATGCGGACCTCTTCCGCATGATCCGCGACGGCATGCCGGGCACGGCCATGCCCGGCTGGGGCGACATGCTCTCGGACCAGGACATCCGCGATGTCATCGCCTTCATCAAGACCTTCGCCGGGCTCGAGGAGGAAAAGCCGACGATCCAGGTGGACTATGGCCGCCAGGTTCCCTCCTCGCCGGAGTCCATCGCCAAGGGCCGCGCCCTCTTTCACGAGGGCGACCGCTGCGCCGAGTGCCACGGAGCCGAGGGACGCGGCGACGCGATCAAGAAGCTCAAGGACGATGGCGGCGCGCGCACCTGGCCGCGCAACCTCACCAAGCCGTGGACCTTCCGTGCCAGCAACGATCCAAAGGACATCTTCACCCGCATCACTGTCGGCATTCCCGGCACGCAGATGCCCTCCTTCGCCGACCCCAAGAGCAAGAAGCGCCTGACGATCGAGGAGCGCTGGCATGTCGCCAACTATGTTGCGTCTCTCGCCAAGACCGACAAGGTGCCGCGGCCCGAGAACACGGTCGTCAAGGTTATGAAGGTAGAAGGCGCCCTGCCCACGGCGCCCGATGATCCGGCATGGGAAAAACTCCCCTCCACGACCTTCCTGCTCCTGCCGCAGCTCATCGCCAAGACCCGCTTCTTCACGCCCTCCAACGACACCATCACGGTGCGCGCGGCCTACAACGACACCGCCCTCGCCATCCTGCTCGAATGGGACGACCGGACGAGAAGCATTCCCGGCGATCCCAAGGCCGAGGAGATCGCCGACCCCGGAATGGGCGAGGACATGGTCGCCATCCAGTTTCCGGTGGCGGTCCCGAAGGGCATGAAGAAGCCCTATTTCGGCATGGGCGACGGCGCGCACCCCGTGAATCTATGGCAGTGGCGCAGCGGCACCGCCGACAAGCCGCAATCCGTCGCTCTCGCCAATGCGCGGGGCTTCGCCAGGATCGAGAGCCGCGACCCCGCCAGCGCCGGCCTCACGGCCAGGGGGCGCTACGACAAGGGCCGTTGGCGCGTCGTGTTCACCCGGCCACTCGCCGCATCCAGCCCGGACAAGGACATCACCTTCCAGACGGGCCAGTTCATCCCCATCGCCTTCGCGGCCTGGGACGGCTCAAATGGCGAGACCGGCTCCAAGCACACCATGACCACCTGGTACTGGTTCCTGCTCGAGCCCGATACGGGTCTGCGGCCGCTCGTCTCCGCTCTCATCGTCGCGTTTCTCTTCGGTGCGGCCGAGCTCTGGTGGGCCCGCAGCGCCGGGGCCCGCAAACCGGAGGGCGAGGCATGAGAACGCGTGCCGTCCCATACCGGGCCGGCCGCCGCGCACCTGACCCGCGCGGCGAGGACGCCCCCGCCCCGCCCGTGCGCGGCGCCGTCTTGAAGGTCTTCGCCGTGGTTCTGATGGCCCTGGCGACGCTCAATGCCATGCTCGCCTGGCGCGGCGGGTTTTCCCTCTCCGGCATGCCAACGGCGCTCTTCCTCGCCGGGCTCGCGCTCTATGCCTTCGGCGCCGCGCGCGGAAGGGCCGGCCGCGCCAGCGCCGGCTCTCGGCCGGAGCACGCGCCATGAGCACGACCCCTGGGCCCGTCAGCGCGTGCGACGTCGCCATCATCGGCGGCGGGATCTCCGGGCTCGCCTGCGCCTTCGAGCTTCAGCACCGCGGCCTGCGCCCGCTGGTGCTCGAGCGCCAGGCGCGCCCCGGCGGCAACGCCATATCGGAGCGCATCGCGCCCGGATTCCTGATGGAGCACGGGCCGAGCACCATCAGCATGCTCTGCGACACAGCGCTGGGCTTTTCCGCCAAGCTCGCACTCGACGGCGAGCGCTGCCCTCTCGGAGCCGGCGTGCGCAAGCGCTATCTCGTCCGCCACGGCCGCCTTGCAGGCATCTCCGCCCATCCGCTCGGCTTTCTCGCCTCCTCCTATCTCTCACCGCGGGCGCGTCTGCGCCTCCTTGCCGAGATTCTCATGCCGCACATGCCCGCCGGTCCGGGCACACGCGACGAAACGGTCGCCGCATTCTTCTCCCGCCGCTTCGGGTCTGAATTTGCCGAGCGCATCATCGACCCGCTCGTGGCGGGCATCTATTCCGGCCGCGCCTGCGAGCTCTCCATGCGGGCGGTTTTTCCAAGGCTCGTGGCGCTGGAGACCCGGCACGGCTCGGTTCTGGCCGGCCTGCTCCGGCGCCGGCCGCAACGAGGAAGAATGCCCGGCAGCCGGCTCTTTTCCTGGATCAGCGGCGTGGGCACGCTCCCCCATGCCCTTGCCCGCCATCTCGGCTCCCGCCTGCGCTGCGGCATCCTCGTGCGCAGCATTCACCGCATTCGGACCGGCTTCGCCATCGACTTGGGCGAGGCCGGCACGCTCCGGGCCCGGGCCGTCATTCTCGCCACCCAGCCGCACGTGGCCGCGGCCCTGCTCGAGCCGCTCGATGCCCCGGCCAGCGACGCCGCCGGCGCCATCGCCGCGCCGCCCCTCGCGGTCGCCTTTCTCGGCTATCGGCGCGAGCATGTCGGGCACCCCCTCGATGGCCTCGGCTTCCTGACCGCGCAAAGCGAGGGCCGCACCCTCATCGGCGCCCAGTTCTGCTCCACCATGTTTCCGGGCCGCGCGCCCCATGGGCATGTCGCGCTCGCCGCCTATTTCGGCGGCGTGCGGGCACCGGACGTCGCGCGGCTGCCCACCCGCGACATCCTCGCCCTCGCCAGAGACGAGTTCTCCGACCTCCTCGCGGCAAAGGGCGAGCCCGTGGTCGCGCGCGTGCGCCATTGGCCGCTCGGCCTTCCGCAATATGCCCTGGGCCATGGTGCGCGTCGGGCCATTCTGGAGACCGCCAACACCCGCTGCCCAGGTCTGCATGTGACAGGCAATTATCTCTCCGGCCCCTCCGTTGCCGCCTGCCTCGAGCAGGCCGTGCACACGGCGCGGCGCGCGGCGCAGGCTCTGGGCGCACGAGCCACGGCTGCGCCGACCCCGGCCGGCCTCGCCAGGAGCGCGACGGCATGCGGTTGACCCGTATCAATGACCGCAAACCCGAGAAGGGTAAAAAAAGGCGCAAGG
>JALUTE010000331.1 GCA_027058255.1 Methyloligella sp.
TCGAAAATGCGCCGCGCCGGGGGGCGTGGCTCCCTCGGGCTCCTCAGTCAGGGTCCCCTCCCCCTGGTGGGGAGGGACAGGGTGGGATCCCAGAGCGCATGCGTAAAGCTCAGGCCGAATGCGGGCGCGGCGTTCCCCCCCACCTCTCCCTTCGTCATGCCCGTGCGTGACACGGGCATCCAGGGCCGCGGACCTCGGCGCCTGCCGCCCTGGATCGCCGGCTCGAGGGCCGACGATGACGTGAAAGGGATGCGGCGGAGCGTTGGAGGGGCCAGCGCTTTGCGGGAGAGTGAACCTTGTCGCGGCGGCCCTGTCAGGGTCCCCTTGCCCGATTCGGCCCATCCCGAACATGCTAGGGGCTTTGGTCGGCGTCTCTGTCGTGGTTCCCTCCGCGCCGGGGGAAGGGGCTTGCCAGGATTCCTGGGTGCCGTGAGCGTGGGAGGCGCGCACTGAGATGTATACCGCCATTGTCCTCCTGCCTCTTGCGGGCGCCATCATTGCCGGGCTCTTCGGGCGCCTCATCGGCGCGCGCGCATCCGAGGTGCTGACCAGCGCCTTCGTGTCCGTCGCCGCCGTCCTCTCCTGGATTGCCTTCGCCGGGGTCGGCTTCCGGGGCGAGACGGCGAAGATCACGCTGCTGCGCTGGGTGACCTCCGGCGAGCTCGATGTCGCCTGGGCCATTCGGGTCGACACCCTCACCGCCGTCATGCTGGTCGTGGTCACCACCGTCTCGGCGCTGGTGCACATCTACTCCATCGGCTACATGCACCACGATCGGCACCGGCCGCGCTTCTTCTCCTATCTCTCCCTCTTCACCTTCGCCATGCTGGCGCTGGTCACCTCCGACAATCTCCTGCAGCTCTTCTTCGGCTGGGAGGGGGTCGGTCTCATGTCCTATCTCCTCATCGGATTCTGGTACGACCGCCCATCGGCGAATGCCGCCGCCATAAAGGCGTTCATCGTCAACCGCGTCGGCGATTTCGGCTTCGCGCTCGGCATATTCGGCGTCTTTTTCGTCTTCGGCTCCATCTCCTTCGACACCATCTTCGCGGCCGCGCCGGAGCAGGCCGGCAAGACCATGACCTTCCTCTCCTGGCAGGTGGACGCGCTCACCCTGCTCTGCCTGCTGCTGTTCATGGGCGCCATGGGCAAGTCCGCCCAGTTCCTGCTCCACACCTGGCTGCCCGACGCCATGGAGGGCCCGACGCCCGTCTCGGCCCTCATCCATGCCGCGACCATGGTCACGGCGGGCGTCTTCATGGTGGCGCGCCTCTCGCCCCTGTTCGCGCTCTCCGAGACCGCCCTCATGGTGGTGACCGCCATCGGCGCCCTCACCGCCTTCTTCGCCGCGACGGTCGGCCTCGTCCAGAACGACATCAAGCGTGTGGTTGCCTATTCCACCTGCTCGCAGCTCGGCTACATGTTCGTCGCCCTCGGCGTCGGGGCCTGGGGGGCGGGCATCTTCCACCTGTTCACCCACGCCTTCTTCAAGGCGCTGCTGTTCCTGGGCGCCGGCTCGGTCATCCACGCCGTGGCGGACGAGCAGGACATGCGCAAGATGGGCGGCCTGCGCACCAAGATCCCCAAGACCTACTGGATGATGATCATTGGCACGCTGGCGCTCACGGGCGTCGGCATTCCGCACCTCACGGGCACGGCGGGCTTCTATTCCAAGGACGCCATCATCGAGGCCGCCTATGCCTCGGGAACCCAGGTCGGCCTCTATGCCTTCTATGCCACGGTCGCAGCCGCCTTCCTCACCGCCTTCTACTCCTGGCGGCTCGTCTTCATGACCTTCCACGGCCGCTCGCGCGCCAATCCGGAGGTGCTCAAGAAGGCGCACGAATCCCCGCCCGTCATGCTGGTGCCGCTTTACGTGCTCGCCCTCGGCGCACTCTTTGCCGGCGCCCTGTTCGCCCCCTATTTCATCGGCGAGGCCGAGGCCGATTTCTGGCGCAAGGCCCTGTTCGCCGTGCCCGGCGAAAGCCTGCCCGAGCGCCTGCATGGCCTTCCCGCATGGGTCGGCTGGTCCCCCTTCGTCATGATGCTGGCGGGCCTTGCCCTCGCCTGGCTCTACTACATCGCCGCACCCGGCTGGCTGCCGGCCCTCACGGCGCGCCTCTTCAAGCCGCTCTATCTCTTCCTGCTCAACAAGTGGTATTTCGACGAGATCTATGACTGGCTGCTGGTGCGCCCGACCCAATGGCTCGCCCGCGTGCTCTGGAAGGTGGGTGACCTCAAGATCATCGACGGTCTCGGCCCCGACGGCGTGGCGGCGCGTGTCCTTGACATCACGGGACGCGTCGTGCGGCTTCAGAGCGGCTATGTCTACACCTACGCCTTCGCCATGCTGATCGGCCTCGCGCTCATGGCGAGCTATTTCATGTTTGCGAGCGGAGGGGTGCAATGACCACCGATTGGCCGATCCTGTCCGCCATCACCTTCCTGCCCCTCGTGGGCGCGCTGCTCATCTTCGGCATCTCCTCCGACGATGAGATCGCCAAGCGCAATGCGCGCTATGTGGCGCTCTGGACCACCTTTGTCACCTTCGCGCTCTCGCTCGTTCTGCTCTATGATTTCGATCCCTCCACCCCCGCCTTCCAGTTCGTGGAGGAGCGCGCCTGGCTCGGCCAGAACATCAAGTACAAGATGGGGGTCGATGGCATCTCGCTCCTCTTCGTCCTGCTCACAACCTTCCTGATGCCCATCGCCATCCTCTCCAGCTGGGATGCGGTGCAGAGCCGGGTCAAGGAGTACATGATCGCCTTCCTGATCCTCGAGACGCTGATGATCGGCGTCTTCTGCGCCCTCGACCTCGTGCTGTTCTACCTCTTCTTCGAGGGCGGGCTCATCCCGATGTTCCTCATCATCGGCATATGGGGCGGCGAGCGGCGGGTCTATGCGAGCTTCAAGTTCTTCCTCTACACCCTCCTTGGCAGCGTGCTGATGCTGCTCGCCATGATGGCCATGTATTGGGAGGCGGGCACAACGGACATTCTCGTGCTCCTCAAGCATCCCTTCCCGTCAACGCCCCTCTCTCTGCTGGGCATCGAGATCGCCGGCGGCATGCAGACCTTCCTCTGGCTCGCCTTCTTCGCCTCCTTCGCGGTCAAGATGCCCATGTGGCCGGTGCACACCTGGCTGCCGGACGCCCATGTGGAGGCGCCGACGGCGGGCTCGGTGATCCTGGCGGCGATTCTGCTGAAGATGGGCGGCTACGGTTTCCTGCGCTTCTCCATCCCCATGTTTCCCGTCGCCTCCGAGCTCTGGGCCGGGCTCGTCTTCGCCCTCTCGGTGATCGCCATCATCTACACCTCCCTCGTGGCGCTGGCGCAGGAGGACATCAAGAAGCTCATCGCCTATTCCTCCGTCGCGCATATGGGCTTCGTCACCATGGGGGTCTTCACCTTCACCATTCAGGG
>JALUTE010000332.1 GCA_027058255.1 Methyloligella sp.
CGCACCTCCTGGCCGCGCACCAGGCCCTCGGTCGAGTCCATGGCAATGGTGCGCACCGTGTTCTCGCCCAGATGCTGCGCCACCTCGAGCACCAGCCGGTTGCCCTGATTGTCGGTCTCGAGGGCGTTCAGAATCTGGGGCAGCTCCCCCTCGAAGCGCACATCGACCACCGCACCCATCACCTGGGTGATATGCCCCGTCCCCGTATTCTCCGCCATGTGATGTCGTCCCCGTCCGCTATTCGTTTATCGATCCGACCTCATGCGTCGGCAAGCTCCAGCCGCCGCTCGATCCGTCCCAAGCGCTCATCGAAGCGGTCCATGCGCTGATTGAGGCCGCCCATCATCGCGATCACCTGGCCAGTGGCAACCCCAAGCGCCGAAATGCGCGCTTTAACGTCGCTCAGATCGGAATCGATACGGTCGACCTTCGCGCGAATGTGGCGCAGATGCTCCAAGACGAGGCTCTCGGTCTCTTCGGTCATTCATTGCTCTCCCGGGGGCTCCCATTCCCCTTCGCCGCTGCGCATTGTCCCATATCGCCTCACCAGCGTCTACAAAGCCTCGGCGCCGGAGATGATCTCGATCAGCTCCTTGGTGATCTGCGCCTGACGCTGGCGGTTGTAGGAGAGCGTCAGCTTGTCGATCATCTCGCCGGCATTGCGGGTGGCGTTGTCCATGGCGGTCATGCGCGCGCCCTGCTCGGAGGCGGCATTCTCCAGAAGCGCGCGGAAGACCTGGGTCGCCACGTTGCGGGGCAGGAGATCGCGCAGGATCTCCGCCTCCTCCGGCTCGTACTCATAGGCGGCGGTCGGGCCGGCGTCCTCCTCGCCCTCCCCGTGCTCGCCATCCTCGGTCAGCCGGGCCGGTATGAGTTGCAGGCGCGTCGGCACCTGGGAGATGACGCTCTCGAAGCGGGCGTAATAGAGGGTGGCGACGTCGAACTCGCCGGCATCGAACATGGCGAGCACCCGCCCGGCAATCTCGTGAGCATGTGTGAAGGCCACCCGCTTGACGTCCTTGAGGGAGACGGTGTCGAGAATGTGGCTCTCGAAATCGCGCTTGAGAGCGGCCTCGCCCTTGGTCCCGACGCAGAGAATGTGCACCGTCTTGCCCTCGCGCAGAAGGCGGGAGGCGTCCTCTCGCGCGATTCGGGCGATATTGGCGTTGAAGCCGCCGCACAGCCCCCGGTCGGCGGTCGCGACGATGAGGAGATGCGTCTGGTCGCTGCCCGTGCCGACGAGCAGTTTCGGGGCGCCCGGCACCTCGCCCACGCGGCGCGCGAGATTGGCAAGCACCGTGCCCATGCGCTCGGCATAGGGGCGCGCGGCCTCGGCCGCCTCCTGCGCCCGGCGCAGCTTGGCGGCCGCGACCATCTGCATGGCCTTGGTGATCTTCTGCGTGGCCTTCACGCTCGCAATGCGGTTGCGAAGGTCCTTCAGGCTAGCCATGGCCTCTTGCGCCCTGTCGCTCTCAAATCCCCGTCACATGGCCCTTTGCTGCGGCCGGCGCCCCGGATGCATGCTCCAGATGCCTCGCCCCGGCCTGCATCGAGCCCCGGCCTACATCGAGCCCCCGCCGGCACGCCCTCAGGCGAACGCCTTGGCAAACTTGTCGACGGCCGCCTTCAGCTTGTCGCGGGTCTCGTCGGTCAGCTCGCGGCTCTCGCGAATGCTGTCGAGAATCTCGCCATGCTCCTCGCGGATGAAGCGCAGCAGCTCCTCCTCGAACCGGCCGACATCGCCCACCGCGATGGCATCGAGATAGCCACCCGTGCCGGCAAAGATGGACACCACCTGCTCCTCGACGGCCATGGGCGAGAACTGGGGCTGCTTGAGGAGCTCCGTCAGCCGCTCGCCGCGATTGAGCAGGCGCTGGGTGGCAGCATCGAGGTCGGAGCCGAACTGGGCGAAGGCCGCCATCTCGCGATATTGGGCGAGCTCGCCCTTGATGGCGCCGGCGACCTGCTTCATGGCCTTGATTTGCGCCGCCGAGCCGACCCGGGAGACGGAGAGGCCCACATTCACCGCCGGGCGAATGCCCTGGAAGAAGAGGTCCGTCTCCAGGAAGATCTGCCCGTCCGTGATGGAGATGACGTTCGTCGGGATGTAGGCCGAGACGTCATTGGCCTGGGTCTCGATGATGGGCAGCGCGGTGAGCGAGCCGGCGCCATTCTTCTCGTTCAGCTTGGCCGCGCGCTCCAGAAGCCGCGAGTGAAGATAGAACACATCGCCCGGATAGGCCTCGCGCCCGGGCGGGCGGCGCAGCAGCAGCGACATCTGCCGATAGGCGGTCGCCTGCTTGGAGAGGTCGTCATAGACGATGAGGGCGTGCATCGCATTGTCGCGGAAATACTCGCCCATGGTGCAGCCGGCGAAGGGGGCGAGAAACTGCATGGGCGCCGGGTCGGATGCGGTGGCGGCGACGACGATGGAATAGTCGAGCGCGCCATTGTCCTCCAGCACCTTGACGAGCTGGGCCACCGTGGAGCGTTTCTGCCCCACGGCCACATAGATGCAATAGAGCTTGCGGCTTTCGTCGTCCGCCTCGTTGACGGCCTTCTGGTTGAGGAAGGTGTCGATGGCGATGGCGGTCTTGCCGGTCTGGCGGTCGCCGATGATCAGCTCGCGCTGGCCGCGGCCGATGGGAATGAGGGCATCCACCGCCTTGAGCCCGGTCTGCACCGGCTCGTGCACCGATTTGCGCGGAATGATCCCCGGCGCCTTCACGTCCACCCGCCGGCGCTCATCCGCCTCGATCGGCCCCTTGCCGTCGATCGGGTTGCCCAGCGCGTCGACCACCCGGCCCAGGAGCCCCTTGCCCACGGGCACGTCGACAATGGCGCCCGTGCGCTTGACCGTGTCGCCCTCCCGAATGTCGCGGTCCTCGCCGAAGATGACGATGCCGACATTGTCCACCTCGAGATTGAGCGCCATGCCGCGAATGCCGCCGGGAAACTCCACCAGCTCGCCAGCCTGCACGTTGTCGAGGCCGTAGACGCGCGCGATGCCATCGCCCACGGAGAGGACCTGACCGATCTCGGAGACCTCCGCCTCCTTGCCGAAATTCTCGATCTGCTCCTTCAGGATCGCGGAGATCTCTGCGGCCCGGATTTCCATCAGCCCACCTCTTTCATGGCGATCTTGAGTTTGTTCAGCTTCGTGCGCAGCGAGTTGTCGATCATGCGGCTGCCCACCTTGACGACGAGCCCGCCGAGAAGTGCCGGGTCCACCCGCGTCTCGATGGCAACATCGCGTCCGACGGCGGATTTGAGGGCCGTCTCGAGCGCGGCCCTGTGCGCGGAGCCGAGCGGCGTTGCGGATGCGACCTCGGCGCAGACCTCGCCCCGGTGCTGCGCCAGAAGGGCGCGGAAGGCCCGAATCATGTCCGAGATCACGGAGAGTC
>JALUTE010000333.1:0-1784 GCA_027058255.1 Methyloligella sp.
ATGCAGGCATCGTCGAACTCGTAGGCGCCCTTGCTGGTCTCGATCCGCTTCTTCGCCATGTCGACGCCGGTGATGGTGACGCCCTGCACATGCTCGATGAGCCCCTTGTAGAGATCCCGGAACGCCTTTCTGATCCCGTCGGGGTGGAAGACGAGGCGCGGATTGGCATCGAGCACAACCACCTTGCCGTCGATGTCGTTCTCCTTGAAATAGCCGGCGATCATGCAGGCGCGCTCATAAGGGGCCGGTGGGCAGCGATAGTTTCCGCCCGGCACGGTGAGAACGAAGGTGCCACCGTCGAAATTCTCCAGCTTGCGCCGAAGCGTGAGATGCTCGGATCCGGGGATGAAGGCCGCCGGGTAATGGGTCGCGAGCATGCGCGCCTCTGCCGGGTCCTCGATGCCGATGGAGGAATAATCGTAGTCGATGCCCGGCGCCAGAACGAGATAGTCGTAGGGGAGCGTGCCCTGATCGGTGAACACGGTGCGCGTCGGCCGGTCGAGGTCGATCATGGTCGCGTTCAGATAGACGTAGCCATTGTTGCGCGCCGCATCGAGATAGCTGTGGGTGAGAAAGTCGAGCGGCAGCTTCTCGACCAGCCATAGATTGCTGAGCGGGCAGGAGAAGAAATCCGACCGCTTCTCGACCAGGACCACCTGGAACTTCTGCTTCGCCTGTGCGAGCTGCTTTGCAAGTGCAAGGCCGGCCCAGCCGCCGCCGACGATTACAACGCGCACGCCCTCGCCACCGGGCAGATCGACGGGGCGGCTCAGACTCTGGTGCCTCGCCGCCGCCCGGGCCGGTGTTGCGGATGCGCCGGCGACCAGGCCCGTGCTCGCGCTCGCGCTCGCGCCGGTAGCGAATGCCGCGCCGGTCGTTTTCAGGAAACCGCGTCTGCTGATCCGTCTGCTCATGCGATCATCTCCCGGCTCCTCTTGGGTTGCGACGATTCTAGGGGCATGGCGGGCTCGTGAGCGATTCCACGTTTTGTCACGGCTCGCTGCGGGCGGCGCCCCTGCGTGCCGGCAAATGGCCCGGCAATGGCCGGCCACCCTGTCAAATGGCTCAACACTGGATAATGTCCTCGGAATACTCCTTCATGGTCATGGCGACCGTTTGCGTGCCGACCAGCTTCCTGTAGCCGCTGCGGCCATACTCCTTGCGCAGCTCCTTCTTGTAGGTCTTGAAGAATTCCTTGAACAGCTCGGTCCCCACCATGCCGACGGCGATCATCTCATCGCTCGCAGCGTCATATTCGAGGGTGACCGCAGAGAGCGGAAACTTGGCCGGGCCCGCGAGGACCCGCGCGCCTGCCGCGGGGTCGTAGACCGATCCATGCGCGCAGCAGGTGATGGCCCGTCCATGGCCCGTGAGCTGGGTGCGCGCCTTGCGATAGCTGATGAAGCTCGTCTCCCTGCTGTCATAGGAGAAGGCATGCGCGCAGATGGCGGAATAGGAGACGACGGCCCCATCCTTGCCGACGCCGCCCGGCCATGTGTAGGTCTTGGACTCCCGGTTCTCGACCTCGACGCCTTTCGGCGTGCCCTCGTCGAGCCGAATGAGCAGGCAGGGCGTGCTCGCATAGGGGTAATGAAACACGTAATTCTCGTGGACTTTCAGGCTCGCCGCCTTGAGAGGCTTGCCCTCGCGGTCGACGAGCCTCGCGCGGGGGGCGTCGGCCATGGCCCAGACGGGCGCATTCAAGCGATTGGCATTGGCTGCGAAGAGAACGGCCGTGGCACCGCAGAACTTGATGAACCGGCGGCGATCGGTCGTGTCAGGCA
>JALUTE010000333.1:1794-3398 GCA_027058255.1 Methyloligella sp.
CTCCCTTCCGTCTTTCTTTCCCGTCATGTCTTTCCGGTTCCGGGGGCGCGACCGCGTCGTCGTGAAAGTGCGCGCACCTTGTCCCGGCGCCGAGCGGTCAGTGCTCCTCGCGGCTGCGGAAAACGCAAGCCCTGCGGGCTCGGCGGTCTGAAATGGCCCTTGGCCGTGGCCCATATGGGGCAGCGTGGCCCATATATGGCGACGTGGCTCATCTGTATATGGCGCGTGGCCATACATAGCGCGTGGCTCATACATGGCGTGTGGCTCATGTGCGGCGGCGCGGCCCGATGGGACGGCCTGCACAGGCCGGCGCTCAAAACCCGCCCGCACCAGGCCGCGGCCGGTGCGGGCGCATGTCGATGCCGGCAGGGGGCGTGCCCCCTGCCGAGAGCCGGTGCAGATGCGAGAGGCCGGACGTGCCGGCCTCGTCGCGTCAGGCCGGTGCGATCACGAGAACATGTCGCGATAGAGGCCCTTGCCCCATTCGATATTGGCCTTGCCGAGGCTGGCGGAGCGCTTGTTGATCATCTTCACGTCCGTGAAGCCCCAGCCGCCGCCTTTGCCGTCATGCTTGTATTTGGCATCGACCATGATCGATTCGAGCGGGTCGGCGTTGACCATGGAGTAGCAGATGGTGTTGGGGCTCTCCCAGGCGACCGCCTTGCCCGCCGCATGGCCCGCGATCATGCGTGCCACGATGTGCGCCTCGCTGTTGGCCGTGTTGCCCGATTTGGAGAAGGGCATCGGCCGGGCATCGCCCGTGACATAGACATGCTCGTCGCCCACGACGTGATATTTGAGCGGGTCGATCTTGGCCTCGAGCTGCGGGCTCTTGGGATCCGCAAGACCGAGGTCCTCGATGAGGCGGGCGGCCCGCACACGCGGATAGATCGAGGCATCCGCGAAGCTGACCTCGCCGAACTCGGTCACGACCTTCTTCTTGCCCACGTCCACGCCTTCGATCTTGGTTGCGGTCTTGTACTCCAGAACGCCCTTGTAGAGATCGTTGAAGGCGGCGAGGAAGCCTTCGGCCTTGATGGTCGGCTTCTCGTTCGGATCCAAGAGGATCACCTTGCCCTTGATCCCCTCCTTCTTGAAATAGGCGGCAATCAGGCAGGCGCGCTCATAGGGCCCCGGCAGGCAGCGATAATTGCCCGTCGGCACGTTGAGAACGAAATTGCCTTCCTCGAAGTCCTCGAGCTTGGCCTTGAGGGAGAGATGCTCGGAGCCCGGCTTGAACGCCGCCGGATAGGCCTGGGACACGGCGATCGCGTCCGCCGGATCCTTCACGCCGACGGAGGCATAGTTGTAGTCGATGCCCGGCGCCAGGACGAGATAGGCATAGTCGATATAGCCCTGGTCGGTGTAGGCCCGCTTCTTCTCCCGGTCGAGATCGACGAGCGTGCCCTGGAGGTAGACATAGTTGTTGTTCTTGGCGGCATCCACATAGGAGTGCAGCAGCAGGTCGATGCCGATCACCCCGCCCAGCCACAGATTGCTCAGCGGGCAGGACATGAACATGGCATGCGGCTCGACCAGGACCACGTCGAACTTCGGGTTCTCCTTCTTGAGATATTTGGCCATGGTCAGGCCGGACCAGCCGC
>JALUTE010000334.1 GCA_027058255.1 Methyloligella sp.
TCCGGGCGCCGGCGGGGTAGCCCGCTCGGACACGGTGGGCCCGTTCGGCACGCTCGGGTCGGCCGGCGTGTCGAAGGACTCCCCGTCACATGGGATCTGAGGACAGTCCATGCCGAGCGGTCGGACGGTGTCCGTCGCAGCGGTCCCATGCGTTGCCACGGGGCCTGCGGCTGATGGCGGGGCAGGCGCGGGGTCGCGGCGCACGATGCGCGGCATGGGCGGGCTCGCCAGCGGCGCCTCGTCCGGCCCGGCATCCGCGGTCTCCGCCATCCCTGCCCCGTGCGGGGGGAACGACGGTGGCAGGCTCGCGGTGGTGATGGGGTCGGCCGGCGGCGTGATGGGCAGGAACAAGGGGGCGGGGCCTTCTTTCCTGGATGTCAGCCGAGCCGGTGCAACGACACCATGGGCGTCGTGCCCCTCATTCGCGTCCTGGCGGTCGGAGAGCAGCCACAAGCCCAAAATGAGGGCGAGAAGGCTCCCAACCACTCCTGTGCGCGCCATGGCCGGCCTCTTTCGCTCAAGAGCTGGAGGAAACGCACGTCTTACGCAAGAACCGGACTATGGGAGTTTTTACTCGGGAATGCTGAAGCCTCATTTGGAGGCCCACATGGGGGATGCCCCGTATTCCGCAGCCGAATCAGCATGAACACATGCCGGAGGAGGCCCAATTCTGCTGCGAGAGCCGTCGCAAGTCAACGGCGCGAAGGACGAGAGCGGGTGCCGGCGCTAGGAGCGATGCCGATCGGCCACGCCGGTCGGGCGATGTGCTATGATGAAAGGCAATCACAACACCACGATACCAGGTAGGGATTGTCTTCAACGAGGCGAAAGGATGGACGACAGGCTTTCCGAATCCGAAGAGCAATGTCTGATCAATGCCGAGGCGCGTCTGGACGAGCTGATCGCCAAGCAGGCCCGGCGGCCGCCCGGGGCCAGCCGCGCGCTTCTGCAAGCCATCTGGGAGGCGGCGGATCGCGAGGCGGACCTCCAGGATGGCGAGGTGGGGCTGGCCCTGCGCGAGGCCCAGTTCGAGAAGTGGCGGCTCATTCATAAATATGTGCGCGAGCATCCCTATCGCGACCGGCCGGGCCAGAAGCGCAGCGCCCAGTGGCAGGCGGTGCTGGACCGGTTTCGCGACGTGCGGGATGGCGAGTTCATCGATCTCATCGTCCAGCAGGTGGAGATCGCCCGAAATCTCGAGAACGGCATTCAGGACCTGCGGCCGCGCAAGGCGGGGCCGACCTATCTCGCCCTTCTCGAATATGTCTCCAACCGCAAGCGCAAGGCGCTCGCCGTGCTGCATTGGGCACGCACCGCCGAGGAGGAAGGCTGCTTTCCCGTCAATTCGTCCTTTCACTCACGCACGGACGAGATTCTGACGCGGCACGATCTCAAGGAGCTGGACGAGGAAGGCAAGCCGCGGCTCACCACCGATCCGCTGGCGCGGAACTGACGGCGCACGGGCGGGCGATCTCTTCGCGTCCACTCCTGCACGCACGGCGGACGATGGCGTGACGATGGGGCTCGCCGGCCTCACGGGAGTCGCCCCTCTCTCAGTCGGCCCCCTCGCTCGCAGGCCGGGCTCTACGCGCTCGGGGCGGTCCAGCCTTCCACCACGATGAGGTCGGCCTGGGCCGCCTCCTGTCGGATCGCGGCGGCGGCCTGATACTCGGCCGAGTTGTAGCAGGCCAGCGCCTGCTCGAAGCTCTCGAACTCGATCACCACATTGCGGGCGCGGGCCGTGCCCTCGAGGGCCGCATACTTGCCGCCGCGCACGAGGAAGCGCGCGCCATATCTCTCGAAAGCCTTGGCCGCTGCGGCGACATAGTCCTTGTAGCGCTCGTCGTCCTCCACGCTCACCCGCGCGATCCAGTATCCTTTCGGCCGGTTCTCTCTCGCCATGTCTCTTGCCTCCAACAGATGCGTTGGGTTCCGCGCCATCATCGCCTGGCGCGGGGCGGGGCGTCGATGCGCCAGAGCCGGATGGTCCGATCGTCCCCCGCCGAGGCCAGCATGCGGCCATCGGGAGAGAAGGCCAAGGTCCGCACGGCCCCGGCGTGGCCGGGAAGGGTGCGCACGAGGCGGCGCCGGCGCACGCTCCAGAGCCGGACGCGCCCATCGGCGCCGGCGGCGGCGATGAGCTGGCCATCGGGAGAGAAGGCGACGGCATATTGCGGGCCGCGCGCCCCCCGCAGAGTGCGCCGCACCCGCCGCGAGCGGGACGACCAGAGCTTGAGCCGCCCATCGAGGCCGGCCGAGACCAGCAGCCGGCCGTCGGGAGAGAAGGCGAGCGCCGTCACGGCCTCGCGGTGGCCGCGCAGGGTGCGCAGGCGCCGGCGCGGTATGTCCCACAGTCGCACGCGCTGATCCGCCCCGCCGGTGGCGATCAACTCCTCGGCATTGCTGTAGGCGAGGGCCTGGATGGCACCGGTGTTGTCGCCGAGGATCTGCACGGGCAGGGCGGGATCGACACTGGTGTCCCAGAGCTTGACCGTGCCGTCCTGGCCGGCCGAGGCGAAACGGCGCGCGTGGCCTGCAAAGGCGACGGCCCAGACGATCCCATCGTGATGGCGATAGGTGCCGAGCACGGCGCCGGCCTGCGCATCGCGCAGGACCAGAAGGCCGTCCGCCTGAGCGGAAACGATATGGGAGCCATGGACGGCGATGGCGTTGATGGCGCTCTCGGTGCGCGCGAGGGTCGCGGCTTGCTCGCCGCTCTCGGGGCGCCAGACGCGGATGGTGCGGTCGAGACCCGCGGAGAGCAGGCGGCGGCCGTCGGGGGAGAAGGCAATGGCCTGGACCGCATCGGAATGGCCGCGCAGGGTGGCGAGAAGGTCGGATGGGGGCCGGCGCGGGCCGGAGGCGACCTTGCGCGCGGGCGCGGGCGCGGGCGCCAGGCGCTCGGCCAGCCAGTCCTGCGCGCCCTGGCGCAGGGCCGACAGGCGCTCCGTGACGATGCCCGGAACCAGGCCCTGGTCGATCCATCCCTGACCATAGGCGAGGGCGCCGACGGCCGCGGCAGCCATGGCGAGCTGGCCGAGGCGCAGGAGCGGACGCCAACGCCTTGCCGGGCGGCCGGCGCGCGCTTGCCTGCGCAGGCGGATGGGCAGCCTGGCGGCCGGGCGTGCCATTGTGTCTCCGCCGGCGGGCGTGGCCGTTTCGGTTGCGGCCGATGCCCCCTCTGTCGCCGCCTCGCTGGCGGGATGCCCGGAAGCGGTCCGAGCCTCGGCCGACGACGCTGGCTTGTCCGTGGGGCCGATTGCGGCGCTGCGCAGGCGCGACATCAAGCGGCGCTTGGGCCGGGCGGGCTCCTCGGCTGGCTCGGCCACGGAAGGCGGGGGCGTGCCGGATGCGGCGGGTGCGAGGTCCGGCGCACGCCGCATCCGGC
>JALUTE010000335.1 GCA_027058255.1 Methyloligella sp.
CGGCGCCGCGCGGCGCCGCCTTTCCATCACGATCCCGGGCGGGCCCTGCGGCTGCGATCGGTCGTTCTCCTTATCTAGACACGCGTTCCGAGTGCGTTTCCGGCGCCCGTGCGGATCTGCGCGCGCGGCGTCTCTCGCTTTGGCATGCACGATACGGGGGGGGGCCGTATGCTTGGCTTTCAAGATGGCTTGAGAGGAATGTGTCTGATCGCTGTGGCGCTCGCCCTGGCGGGCTGTCAGACATCGGCGCATGAGCGCGGCGATCTGGCCCTGTCCGGGCCGGACGGGCCTTCGGCTGGGGCTGCGGCGGCGCGGGCCGAGGCCGGCCCGCCGGATGGCGCAACCACCGCGCCGGGGGAGCGGCCGGGTCATGTGGCGCGGCTGACCATGCGTGCCGCCATGCTGCGGGCCGTGCGGTACAGCCCGGCCTTGCAGGTCGTGCGAGAGGAGATCAAGGCGCGTCGCGGCGAGACCTTCCAGGCGGGGCGCATCCCCAATCCGGAAATCGGCGCCGAGGTCGAGAATTTCGGCGGCACAGGCGATTTCAAGGGCTTCGAGAGCGCGGATACGACCATCAGCCTCGCACAGGTGATCGAGCTCGGCGGAAAACGGCTCAAGCGGTTGCGCGTGGCGGAGCTGGAGGAGAGCCTGGCCGCGTGGGACTTCGAAGCCGCCCGGCTGACGGTGGCGAGCCAGGCGCTCCAGGCCTTCGTCGATGTGCTGGTGGCCCAGAAGCGCCTCGCCATACACCGCGAGGTGGCGGCGATCATGGCACGGCTGACGGACACCGTCCGCGAACGGGTGCGCGCCGGCAAGGTCAGCTCCGTGGAGCTGGATCGAGCCAGGGTCGAGCAGGCGCGGGCTCTGGTCGCGCTCAAGCAGGCGCAGACGACGCTGTCGGTCGCGCGCCGCCGGATGGCTCTGTTCTGGGGCGCCACCTCGCCGGATTTCGAACGGGCCGTGGGGGAGCTTTCCGCCACCAATCACCTGCCGCCGCCGGAGCGCTTTCGGGCCTATCTGGAGCGCAATCCCAACATTGCCCGATGGGCGGATGAGATTGCGCGCCGCCAGGCGGCCCTCGCCCTGGAGCGGGCCAAGGCCATCCCCAACCTCACCATCGGCGCCGGTGTCCGGCATTTCGAGGAGAGCGACGATTCCGCGCTTGTGGCGCAGCTCTCGATCCCCTTGCAGGTTTTCGACCGCAATCGCGGCAACATCCGTGCGGCCAGCGCGCGCGTCGCCAAGAGCCTCTATGAGCGCGAGGCGGCGAATATCGACATCAACACGCGCTTCATCGACGCCTATGGGGCGTTGCGCGCCTCGGAGGCAAAGCTGCGTGTGCTGGTTCGCCAGGTTCTGCCGTCGGCAAGGCGGGTTTTCGCCTCCATGGAGCGCGGTTATCGGGAAGGCAAGTTCGATCTCCTCAACGTGCTGGATGCCCAGCGCACGCTGATCCAGACCCGGCTCGACGTCATCGAGGCCCAGGCCGAGTTTCACAAGGCCCGGGCGATCATCGAGGGACTGATCGGCCGGGACCTCTATTCACTCTGAGAGAAAGTAGAAGAGCACACCCCCATGCAGACAGTGATCTCAAAGACGCACCGTGCAGTCGGCATGTTGGCGTTCAAGACCCTCGCAGCCGGTGGCCTCGGGCTCACGGCGGTCCTTGCGGTCGCGTTCGCCCTTGCGGTTCCGAGCCCATCCCTCGCCTCGCCAGCGCGCGCCTCCGTCAAGGCAACGGCGAAGGGCGAAGAGGGGCACAAGGAGGACGGTCACAAGGAGGGTGAGGAGGAGGAAGGCCATGACTCCGAGCTTCGCCTCACCGACAAGCAGATCGCGCTTGCGGGCATCCGCACCGTCACGGTCGCCAAGGGGCAGTTGCAGCAGACGGTGGATCTGGCTGGCGAGGTGCAGGTGAACATCGACCGCGTCGTGCAGGTCGTGCCACGGGTGCAAGGCGTCGTGGCTGCCGTGCGCGCCCATCTTGGCGACCATGTGGAGAAGGGAGCCGTCCTGGCCGTCGTCGAGAGCCGGGAATTTGCCGATGCGGTCTCGGCTTACGTGGCGGCGCGCGAGCGCGCCAAGCTCGCGACCATCAAGTTCGAGCGTGAAGGCCGCCTGTTCAAGAAGAAAATCTCCTCCGAGCAGGAATATCTCGATGCCGAGATCGCCCTGACCGAGGCGCGGATTGCCGAGCGCACGGCCGCGCAGAAGCTTCTGGCGCTCGGCCTGTCGGATGCCGATCTCGAGAGCATCGCCGCCCGCAAGGGCCGCTCCCTCACGCGCTACGAGGTGGTGGCGCCCCTCTCGGGCACGGTGATCGAGAAGCATGTGAGCGCCGGCGGATCGGTCGACCCGAGCGACAAGATCTACCGCATCGCCGATCTCAAGACGCTTTGGGTCATCGCCAGCGTCTACGAGAAGGACATTGCGCGCATCAAGCTCGGCCAGAAGGCGACGGTGCGCACCCGCGCCTTCCGGGACCGGACATTCGCGGGCCGCATCACGTGGATTGCCGACGTCATCGACGAGACCACCCGCACGCTGAAGGTGCGCATCGCCGTGGACAATTCGAGCGGCCTGCTCAAGCCGGGGATGTTCGTGCGCGCCAGCGTCGTCGTGGAGGTGCGGGAAGGCGTGCTCACGGTCCCGGTCTCCGCAGTACGCCGCCAGGGCGGCGAGACCATCGTCTTCGTTGCCGAGGAGGGCGGGCGTTTCGAGCGCCGCGAGGTGGTCCTCGGCGGGCGCTCGGGTGAGGCTGTGGAGGTGGTGAGCGGCCTCGAGCCGGGGCAGAAGGTCGTCTCGGCCGGCAGCTTCATCCTCAAGTCCGAGCTGGAGAAGGAAGGCTTCGGCGGCGGTCACGGCCATTAGGGCCGCCCCGATGCATGGCACGGACTGTCCATTCGACGTCGAGGAGACCCCGAGGTGATTCACAAACTCATCGAGACCGCGCTCGTCCAGCGGTTCTTCGTCCTGCTTCTGTCCGCCGCGCTGATCGGCTACGGCGCCTATTCGATCATGCGTCTCAATGTCGAGGCGTTTCCGGACGTGACCAACATTCAGGTGCAGATCAACACAGAGGCGCCGGGCCTGGCCGCGGTCGAGGTGGAGCAGCTCATCACCTTTCCGATCGAGTCGGTGATGAACGGCCTTCCCGATGTCACTGACGTGCGCTCGATCTCCAAGACCGGCCTTTCGGTGGTGACGGTCGTGTTCGAGGACAGTGTGGACACCTATTTCGCGCGCCAGCTCGTCCTCGAGCGGCTTCAGCTCGCCAAGGAGCGGATCCCCGAAGGGCTGGGTGAGCCGGAGATGGGGCCCATCACCACCGGCCTCGGGCAGATTTACAAATACATTCTCGTCGGCGAGGGACG
>JALUTE010000336.1 GCA_027058255.1 Methyloligella sp.
CTTCTTCTGCTTGATCTCCTCGGCCCGGGCGAGCAGCGTGTCGAGATCGCCATATTCGTTGATGAGGAGCGCCGCGGTCTTGACGCCGATGCCGGGCACGCCCGGCACATTGTCGCTGGAATCGCCTGCGAGCGCCTGCACGTCCACGACCTTGTCGGGCCCGACGCCGAACTTCTCCCGCACCTCGTCCGCGCCGATGGTGCGATCCTTCATGGTGTCCAGCATCACCGTGCGCGGGCCGACGAGCTGCATCAGGTCCTTGTCCGAGGAGACGATGGTCACATCCGCGCCCGCTTCCACCGCCTGGCGCGCATAGGTGGCGATGATGTCGTCGGCCTCGAAACCCTCCTGCTCGATGCAGGCGACCTGAAAGGCGCGCACCGCATCGCGGATCACCGGAAACTGGGGGATGAGCTCCTCCGGCGGCGGCGGGCGGTTGGCCTTGTAGCCCTCGAAAATGTCGTTGCGGAAGGTCCTGGCCGAGTAGTCGAACACCACGGCGAGATGGGTGGGCCGGTGCTCCGGGTCCATGTCCTGAAGGAGCTTCCAGAGCATCTGGCAGAAGCCGTGCACCGCGCCGACCGGCAGCCCGTCCGAGGGGCGCGTGAGCGGTGGCAGGGCATGATAGGCGCGGAAGATGTAGCCCGAGCCATCGACCAGGAACACGTGGCTCGCGGCATCCACCGGCACATGGGCGCCTGCCGCACCTTCCCCGCAAAGGCCCGAAGGCACGCCCTCCTCTTGCGATGGCAGCTCGCTCATGACTCCGCTCCGCTCCGTTGCGCTCCGCTTTCCGGCGTCGGTTCGGACTATAGGCGGCTGCGGCCGAGGTGCCAGCCGAAACCTTTTCATGGCCGCCGTTTCGGGTATATTCACGCATGCGAATATACGCATCAGGCCGGGTACGGCCATTCGAGGCACATCATACCAACCGGGGCAAGACAATCATGGCAATCGAGTTCGACGGCAAGACCATTGCGACCACGGCGACCGGTTACCTGGAGAACCACGAGGACTGGACCGAGGGGCTGGCCGAGCACATGGCGAAGGCCGAGGGGATCACGCTCGGGCAGAAGCACTGGGACGTGATCAACTATCTGAGGGACGAGTATTTCAACAACAATCAGAACCAGCCCAACACCCGCACCATCATCAAGGCCATGTCCGACAAGTGGGGCGAGAAGGTGAAGCAGAAGGACGTCTACGACCTCTTCCCGCTCGACCCCTCCAAGCAGGCCGGCCGCATTGCGGGTCTGCCGGAGAGCCGGCGCAAGGGCGGCTACTGATCCGGGCCGGGCTTGCATTGGCTGGACGGTTCAGACAGGGATCATCACGACGGCCTTCAGGCCGCCGAGGCTGCTCCCCTCCAGCCAGATCTCGCCGCCATGGCCATGGGTGATATCGCGGGCAATGGCGAGGCCGAGGCCCGTATTGCCCTGGTCCTGATTGCGCGCGTCGTCGATGCGGTAGAAGGGTTGGAACACCTTCTCGCGCTCGGCCTCGGGAATGCCCGGACCGTCGTCCTCCACCACGATGCGCAGCCATTTGCGGTCGAGGGTGGCCGAGACGAGGATGCGGTCCGCGAAACGGGTGGCGTTGTTCACGAGATTGCCGATCGCCCGCTTGAAGGCGTGCCGGCGCAGGGGCACCACCATGGATTTGCGCTTGCGGCGCAGGCGGATCTCGATGGTCTTGCCGGCATGCGCCGCCTCGCAGCGTATCTCCTCCAGAAGCGCCGGCACGTCCACGGGGCTCGCATCCTCGGCGCCGTGCCCCTTGGCGAAACCCATATAGTCCTCGAGCATGAGCTGCATCTCGCGGGCGTCCGACTGCAATGCCTCGATCTCGGGCGCATCGCCCAGCATGGCGAGCTGGAGCTCGAAACGGGTGAGGATGGTTCTCAGATCGTGGCTCACGCCGGCGAGCAGGGTGGCGCGCTGCGCCATGTGGCTCTCGATCCGGTCGCGCATCTCCAGAAAGGCATGGGCCGCCTGGCGCACCTCGCGCGCACCGCGCGGGCGAAAGTCCTCCGGCGCCGGACGCCCCTTCCCGAAGGCTTCCGCCGCCTTGGCGAGGCGCAGGATGGGCCGGATCTGGTTGCGCAGAAAGAGGATGGCGACGGTGAGGAGAATGAGCGAGGTGACGACCATCCAGACGAGGAAGATGTGCGAGTTGGATGCATAGGTCTGGCTGCGGCGCGCGAGGATGCGCAGGACGGCCTTTTCGAACTTGACCCTGATCTCCACATGGCGTGAGCGCCCTACGGTGTCGATCCAGAAGGGGCGACGAATCTGCTTGGATATCTCGCGCGAGAGCGTGCGGTCGAGAAGCGAGAAAAAGGGCTTCGGCCGTGCCACGGGCAGATCGCCTGGCGGGAGAACCTGGATGGACAGGTTGAAGCGCTCGCGGGCCATGCGCACCAGGTCGCGATAGTTGTCGTCGCGGCTGTAATTCTCGAACAGCTCCGTGAGGGCGCCGACATCGCGCGCCGTGGCCTCGGAAAGCCGCCGGGTCACGGCTTGCCAGTGGCGCTCCATGAAGACGAAGGCGAGCACGGACTGCAACAGCACGATGGGCGCGATGATGATGATGAGGGCGCGCGCATAGAGCCCCTTGGGCATCAGGGCGCCGAGGGCGCCGAGAAGGCGCCGCCAGACGGGCGGGCCGCGCTTCTCCGCGGCGCGCTGCTCGCCGTGATCGATGATCGCCACCATCGCTCACCCCTCGCCCTGGGCTGGCCCGGCGCCGGGAGCGCCGTTTCTTCCACGCTCAGTCGGCATAGAGCACATAGCCCTTTCCGCGCACGGTCTGGAGATAGATGGGGTTCGAGGGATCGGGCTCGATCTTGCGCCGCAGCCGGTTGATCTGAACGTCGACGGCGCGCTCCGAGCCGCTGGTCTCGCCGGCGACGAGCTCGTGGCGCGCAATGGGCGTGCCGGGCTGGCGGGCGAAGAGGCGAAGCAGCTCGCGCTCGCGCTCGGTCAGCTTGATGGTCTCATCGCCGCGCCTCAAGTCGCCGCGGGCGATGTGAAACACGTATTCGCCCATGCAGATCTCACCGGGGCCCTCGGCCGCGGTGCCGCGCCGGCGCAGGATGTTGTTGATGCGCAGCAGCAGCTCGCGCGGGTCGAACGGCTTGGTGAGATAGTCGTCCACGCCGATCTCCAGCCCCTTGACGCGCTCATCGGGCTCGGCGCGGGCGGTGAGCATGAGAATGGCGAGGTCCGAGCCGCGGCGCAACTCCTCGGCGAAGGTCATGCCGCTCACGCCCGGCATCATCACGTCAAGCACGACGAGGTCGAATGCGATGCCACGCATCGCCGCCCGGGCCACCGCCACATCGGCGGCGATGCGTGGCATCGCATTCGAC
>JALUTE010000337.1 GCA_027058255.1 Methyloligella sp.
CGCCGCCTCGACGGCCTCGCCAGCCTGCTCGCCGCCCTCAGCCACAGGGCGGTTCTGGAGCGCGGTTTCGCCCTCGTGCGCGATGCAGAGGGCCGCATGCTGCGGCGCGCCGTCGAGATCGCGCCGGGCGCCCGGCTCGCCATCGAGTTTGCCGATGGCACCGTCGATGCCAGGGCTCTCGATGACGCGCACAAGGATGCCCGGCCCGCACGGACGAGGCCCAAGGAGAAGAGAGCCGGAAAGCCAAAGGCGGTGCGCAAGCCGCGCACGCCCCCCTCCTCGCAAGGCTCGCTCTTCTGACGCCTGGGCGCGCACCGGGGGGCAGCGGGCGCTTGCTTGGCGGCCATTGCAAATGGCCCCGCCCGCTCCGATGAAAGCGCGCATCGCCAAGCCGGGACGCACCCGGCCGCAACGCCTTGCCGGCTTGTGATGGCAGGGCAATCGCTCGAAGCCCCAAAACCGCCTCTCTTTTCGTCATCACCCGGCTCGACCGGGTGATCCAGGGCGGCAAGCTCGCAGATTGCGTCCCTGGATCGCCGGGTCCGGGCCCGGCGATGACGTGAAGGAGAGCAGCGATTGCGCTATCAATGCGTGCACGCGATGCGCCTCGGGCGTTCATGCGTACGCTGACGTCCTTCGAGCGATTGCCCGGCTTGTGATGGCACCCCCACTTTCCCCACATGTCTGGGTGTGAGATAACCGGGGGCGGCGTGGGGCATGCCGGACGATCACAGCGGACAGCGGGACAAGCGTCATGAATGTTCTTCTCATCGGATCGGGCGGGCGGGAGCATGCGCTGGCCTGGGCCATCGCCGAGAGCCCCATGCTGGACACGCTTTTCGTCGCGCCGGGCAATGGCGGCATGTCATCGCTTGCCACATGTGTGGCACTCGATGTGGCCGACCACGCGGCCGTGCTGCGGTTCTGCGAGGACCATCGCATCGGCTTCGTCGTCATCGGCCCCGAGGCACCGCTCGTCGCGGGGCTGGCGGACGATCTTGCCGCCGCGGGGATCGCCGCCTTCGGGCCCGGCCGCAAGGCCGCCCAGCTCGAAGGCTCGAAGGGCTTCACCAAGGACCTCTGCGCGGCCCATGGCATTCCGACCGCCGCCTTCGCCCGCTTCGACAATCCGGGCCATGCCAAGGCCTATGTGGCCCGCCATCCCCTGCCGCTCGTCGTCAAGGCCGACGGGCTCGCCGCCGGCAAGGGCGTGACCATTGCCGAGACGCGGGAGGAGGCCGAGCGGGCGATCGACGCCTGTTTCGGCGGCGCCTTCGGCGCGGCGGGCGCGGAGGTGGTGATCGAGGAGTTTCTCACCGGAGAGGAGGCGAGCTATTTCGCCCTCACCGACGGCGAGACCATCCTGCCGCTGGCCACGGCGCAGGACCACAAGCGGGTGTTCGACGGCGACAAGGGGCCGAATACGGGCGGCATGGGCGCCTATTCTCCCGCGCCCGTCATGACCGAGGCCATGTGCCAGCGCACGCTGGAGGAGATCGTGCGCCCCACCGTCGCCGCCATGGCCGAGCGGGGCACGCCCTATCGCGGCGTCCTCTATGCGGGGCTGATGATCACGAGCGAGGGGCCGAAGCTGATCGAGTACAATGTGCGCTTCGGCGATCCCGAATGCCAGGTGCTCATGCCGCGCCTCGAGGACCGGGGCGCCCTTCTGGAGGCGCTTCTCGCCACGGCGCAAGGCGGGCTCGCGGATGTGCGGCTCGACTGGCGCGACGAGGTGGCGCTCACCGTGGTGATGGCGACCAAGGGCTATCCGGGCACCTATGCCAAGGGCTCGGCGATCCGCGGGCTGGATGCGGCGGGCCGCGACCCCATGGTGCAGATCTTCCATGCCGGAACCCGGCGCGACGGCAGTGAGATCCGCGCCAATGGCGGCCGCGTGCTCAACGTCACGGCGCTGGGCGCGAGCGTTGCCGAAGCCAAGGCGCGCGCCTATGAGGCGGTGGAGAAGATCGACTGGCCGGACGGCTTCTGGCGCACGGATATCGGCTGGCGGGCGCTCGCCCGCGAGGAGGCGGCGTGATGAACGACATGCGGGACGACGAGCTGCCGTCGCGCACGGCCATGGTGGCGCAGCGCGGCGGCGGGCGAGGCGGCAGCGGAATCGGCCTGGCCCTCGGTGGCGGCGCCGCCCGCGGGCTTGCACACATTCCCATGCTCGAGGTGCTGGACGAGATGGGCGTGCGCCCATCCGTCATTGCCGGCACCTCCATGGGCGCGATTCTCGGGGCCTGCTATGCGGCCGGCATGTCGGGGCGGGAGATTCGCGACTACGCCTGCGACCTGTTCTCCTCGCGCGCCGAGCCCATCAAGCGGCTGCTCTCCAAATGGCCGGACAGCCTCGCCAGCCTTTGGAACCCCATGCGCCCGGCCATGTTCGACGCCGTCGCCTTTTTCGAGATCATGATGCCATCGGGTCTGCCGGAGACCTTCGAGCAACTCGACACGCCCTTCATCGCCGTGGCGTCGGACTTCTACGAGCAGGAACAGGTGCTGCTCTCCTCCGGCGCGCTCATCGAGGCGGTGGCGGCGAGCTCCGCCCTGCCGGCGCTGCTCCGGCCCGTGGAGCGCGATGGCCGCGTCCTCATCGACGGCGGTTTTGTCAATCCGACGCCCTTCGACATTCTGACGGAAAAGGCCGCGCTGACCGTCGCCATCGACGTCACCGGCAAGCCCTCGCGCGACGGTGGCGGCATCCCCAACTCCCTCGATGCCGTCATCGGCTCGGCGCTGATCACCCTCTCGTCCATCATTCGCGAGAAGCTCAAATCCCAGGCGCCCGACATCCTCATGCGCCCCGACGTCAATGGCTACCGGGCGCTCAATTTCTACAAGATCGGCGAGATTCTGGAGGCCGCGGACAAGTGCAAGGAGCCCTTCCGCCACGCCCTCGAGGAGAAGCTGGAGGCCGCCGCCGTCTGAGACGCTCTTCCGCCTTCCGCCCTCCGGGAGATCGGCTCAGCGCCCGCCATCGCCACTGCCGCCCTCGCGCCGGGCGCGGAAGAAGGCCTTGAGGAGGGCGGCGGCGCGGCGCTCCTCGAAGCCGCCATAGACCTCCGGCGCATGATGGCAGGTCCTGGCCGAGAAAAAACAGGCGCCGTGCTCGACGCCACCCCCCTTGGGATCGAGGGCGCCGAAATAGAGCCGGCGAATGCGCGCGAAGGAGATGGCCGCCGCGCACATGGTGCAGGGCTCGAGGGTGACATAGAGATCGCAGCCCGCAAGGCGCTCGGAGCCGAGCTGCCGGCAGGCCTCGCGAATGGCGAGGATTTCCGCATGGGCCGTGGGATCGGCGAGCGCGCGCATGCGGTTGCGCGCCCGGGCGAGAATGCGCCCCTCGCCATCCGCCAC
>JALUTE010000338.1 GCA_027058255.1 Methyloligella sp.
TCACTATTTCGATCATGTGCGCGGCATCACACGGCATCTGAGCCGCGCCAAGCGGCGCTCGCGCTATCGCAAGTATCACCAGCGCATGTGGACCCAATGGTCGCGTTTTCCGGAGCATTGGGGCCAGCGGGGCTGGTGGCGGGCCTATATGCGCCCCCATCTCGATGACGACTGGTATCGCGATCTCTTCCGCCATCGCGGCGGGCGGCGCATGGCCGGCGAGCTGACGCCGGAATATGCGATACTCGGAAGGGAGGGCCTTGGTCATATCCGCCGCCTTGCGCCCGATGCGCGTGTGCTCTTCCTGCTGCGCAATCCCATTGCGAGAGGCTGGTCACAGGTGCTGCACCACTGCCGGCGCGAGGGGCGCAATGTCGCCCGGCTCGACAGTGCCGATCTCGTCGCCATGACCGAGGCGCCGGCCTTTCGCCGCTTCGGGGACTATGCGGCCACCCTTGCGGACCTTGCCGCCACCTTCGCGCCGGATCGGGTTCTCGTTCTCTTCTATGAGGACATCCATGCCGACCGTCTGCGCGCGCTCGCAGAGCTGTGCGCGTTCCTGCGCGTCGATTTCGACCCCGCCTCCTTTCCCGACCTCGAGCGCAAATACAATCCCTCCCAGAAGGCCCGCATGCCCGAGGCCCTGCGGGCCCATCTCGTCGAGACCGGTCGACCAATAGCCGCCCGCGTCGCCGAGCTGGTCGGCCGGATTCCCGACGACTGGCGCGAGAGTTTCGATCTTTAGAATGGGACGGGCCTGGGGACAGAAGCTGGTCTGGGAGACGTCCGCGACCGGGCGCGCCGGGCTCGCTCTGCCCGCATCGGTCCAGGACCAGGCCCGGCCGCGCATGGTGGCCCGCCCCGCGCCTGCCAGAGCATCGCGCCAGGACGCCTCGATCGCCATGCGTGCGATGGGGGCGGGAAGTGCCATGCCTGTCACCACGACGATGGCGGCGAGCAGAGCCGGCACGGCCATGCGAGAGGCCGGCGCGCGCGCCGGCGCGTGCACGAATGTCGCGCCGACGCTTGCTTGCGCATGGTTCCGGTCGGCCGGGCCGCGCGTGCGGCCTCGCCTCGCCCTTCGTCTCGTCATTTCGTCAGCGCCTCCGCCTCGCCCGCAATTCGGCCGTCCAGTAGTCGCGCCGCAAACGCCGCCAGAGCCCCAGGGTGAGCGCCGTCATGGCGGCGAAGAGCACGGCCATGATGGCGAGAAGGCCGACGCCCGGCCCCGTGCCGCCATCGACGGGAAAAAGCATGCGCCCGCCCTCGATGCTCGCACCCGCGGTGAGCGGCGCCGGCAGCGCGGTTCCCGAATCGAGGGCCGCCACCGCCAGTATGAGGAAAAACACCGCCAATCCGGCGAGAGAATCCTTTATCGTCTGTCGGACAGGCTCGTATCTCGCATTGCGCAGCATCGCCTTTTCGGCTCCCCTCGCTCACGGACTGTGTTCGCGCATTTGATGGGCGAGATTGAGACACGGATTTGGGGCGCGGCTGGGCCGGGATTGTGGCAGGGCACGGAAATTCCTGTGTCGAGACTATGGGAGTGCTCTGCTGTGGCTGAAGTGCCACAGTTCCCGGACGGGCCATGGGCCTCGCATGGTGGTGGAGCACGCGCGGGGGTGCGCCAGCCGGGTCACGGATCGCTGTGATGAGTCTCGGGCAAGGCATCCCCATCCTGGTCGCGCTTGCGCTGCTCATCGGTGCGGGCTGGGCGATCGGCCGGCTGGTGCGTGCGCCCTTGCGCCGCCAAGGGAGATGCGGCGGGACGATCATCGTCGGGCCCATTGCGGGAGACGCGGGCGGGCGCATTCAGCGCCGGCTCGCCTGGCGGCTGAGAGGTGCGCCCTGGCGCTGCGTGCCGGGCCTGCCGCGCCGGGTTCGCCGCTGGTCGGACAATGAGGGCAATGGTGCAGGCCGCCTGCGTGCCGCGTCCGAGGGGCCGGTTCTGCGCCTGAGCGGGCGGCTGGCCTATGGCGCCCGGCGGCTCGCGCTCACGATCCGCCGGATGGACGCGGAAGCCCCGGCCTTCGTGCCCGGCGATGTGCCGTTGCTCTCTCTGCGCTCCCTGACGCCGGGGCTTGGTGCCGGGGAGCACCGGCTTGTCGCCGCCTTGGTCGCGGCGCACGGCCTCGCGCAGGGTGACGAGGAGGACGAGCGGGGCGAGGGGGCTGTGTGCGATGCGCTGCGTGCCTGGTGCGCCCGGCTGCGCTCTCTCTCGAAGGCTCGGCCCTGCGATGGATGGGTCAGGGATCGCGAGCGCGCGTTCGAGCGGCAATGCCTCGATGTCTGGTACCGCGCGCGCCTTGCTCTTGCCCGCGACGATGGCGCCGCGCTCGATGCGGCGCGAGCGGCCTGTCGCGGTCTCATCGCCGAATGGCCGGCGGATCGGACGGCGGAGGAAAAGGCGCGGCTCTTTGCCTTGCAGGCGCGGCTTTGCCTTGCGAGCGGGACGGCGGGGCCGGCCCCTTGCCCTGCCGCCCTCGTCGAAGGGCTCTCCGCGGCCGAGCATGCCGCGGTTCATTTCGCCGAGCGGATGGCGGGAGCGGCACCGCACACCATTGCCTCGCTTGCCTATCTGCGCGCCCGGTTGCACTCGGCGCTTGCACGGATCGACGGCGGGGGCGATCACGTCCCCATGGCACGGCGCCATTTGCGCGCGGCGCAGTCCGTCTGGAGCCGGGAGAGCGCGCCCCGCCGCTGGGCGCGGGCGGAGGCGGTCGGCGGCACGCTTTGCGAGATCGAGGCCCGGTCGGCGGCCGGCCTGCCCCATCTCGCCGCGGCGCGCGCGGCCTATGACAGGGCGCTTGCCGTCCTGGATCCGCGGCGCGATGCCTCCTGCGTGGCTCGTGTCGGCCTCGCCCGGGCGCGCACGCTCAAAGCGCTCGGCGAGCGGACCGGCGACAGGGCGCCGTTGCAGGAGGCGGTGACGGAGCTGAGGGTCTTGAGCGCGCGCCTCTTGGGCGAGGGGGCAGGCGAGGGGCCGAGCGGTGGTTCGAGCGCCGAGATCGCGGCCTGCGCGCGTCTTCTTCTGGCCGAGGCTCTCGTCGGCATTGGGGATGTGGAGGCACTGCGCGAGGCGCTGGCATGTCTCGATGGGGTTTCGGGGGATGGCCGCGAAGCGAGCGATGACGGGGAGCGTCCTGCGGCGTCTCTCCGGGCGCGGGCGCGCGCGCTCCTGGCGCTCGGAAAACAGGAACGCGACGCGGCGCTGCTGGCCCAGGCATGCGATGCCTTCGCCGCGCTTGCAGACATGGAGGGGCGCAGGGGCCGGCGCAGACTCCGTGCGCAGGCGCTCAGGGACGAGGGGCGCGCGCGGATGGCCCTCGCGCGGCTTGCAGGCCGGGCGGAGGAGGCGGGCC
>JALUTE010000339.1 GCA_027058255.1 Methyloligella sp.
TCCTACAACAGGATGTTCGTCGCCTATCTGCGCACCTTCGCGCGCATGGGGCTTCGGTCCATCCCCATGGCGGCCGAGACGGGTCCCATTGGCGGCGATGTCTCGCACGAGTTCATCATCCTCGCCGACACGGGCGAGAGCCAGGTCTATTGCCACAAGGACCTCATCGAGATGGAGGTGCCGGGCGCGGATGTGGATTATGCGAGCGACCTTTCGCCCATCATCGCCGAATGGACCGGGAAATATGCGGCTACGGACGACATTCACGACCCCAAGCGCTTCGAGAAAGAGGTGCCCAAGGCCAAGCGCGTCTCGGCGCGGGGCATCGAGGTGGGGCATATCTTCTTCTTCGGCACGAAATACTCCGAGCCCATGGGATGCCGCGTGCAGGGCCCGGACGGTGCCATGGTGACGGTCGAGATGGGCTCATACGGCATCGGCGTCTCGCGCCTCGTCGCCGCCATCATCGAGGCCAGCCATGATGATGCCGGGATCGTCTGGCCCCTTTCGGTCGCGCCCTTCCATGTGGGGCTGGTCAATCTCAAGCCCGGGGACCGGGCGAGCGACGAGACATGCGGGCAGCTCTACGATGCCCTCGGGCGCGCGGGCATCGAGGTGCTCTATGACGACACGGACGAGCGGGCGGGCTCCAAGTTCAAGACCATGGATCTGATCGGGCTTCCCATACAGCTCATTGTCGGGCCGAAGGGGCTCGCCAAGGGGGAGATCGAGATCAAGATGCGGGAGAGCGGGGAGCGGCACTCCATGGCGCCCGAGGCGGTGGTGGCCCATGTGGAGGCCGTGCTCGCCGAGGCCGGGCATTGAGTGGCCGCGGGGTGAGTGGCCGCGGGGTCGCGTTCGGAGAGGACACATGACAGGGAGCAACGATGCGCGGGCGGGCGAGAGCGGCCTTGCCGACGCGGTCGGGGGTGCCGACACGCGGGCCTTCGCCCCCTTCGAATGGATGCTGGCCCTGCGTTATCTGCGCGCGCGCCGGCGGGAAGGGTTCATCTCCGTCATTGCCGGCTTCTCCTTTCTCGGGATCATGCTGGGGGTGGCAACCCTCATCATCGTCATGGCGGTGATGAACGGGTTTCGCAGCGAGCTCTTTGCGAAGATTCTGGGCGTCAACGGCCACATGGTCGTCCAGAAGGTGGGCGGCCCCTTCACCGATTACGAGGAGATCGCCAAACGGGTGATGGCGGTGCCCGGCGTGCGCAAGGCCATGCCGCTCATCGAGGGGCAGGTGATGGTCTCGACGCCGAGACGGGCCTCGGGCGCCCTCGTGCGCGGCATGCGCGAGGCGGACATCAAGTCCCTGCCTCTCGTCGCCGGCAATGTGCGCCAGGGCTCGTTCGACGGCTTCGATGGCAAGGCGGCGGTCGCCATCGGCACGCGCATGGCGGACGTGCTCGGTGTCACCGTCGGGGATCGCATCACCCTCGTCAATCCGCGCGGCAAGAAGACCGTGTTCGGCACCACCCCCAGCATCAAGCGCTACCCGGTGACCGCCATATTCGAGCTCGGCATGTCGGAATATGATCGCACGATCATCTTCATGCCGCTCGCCGAGGCCCAGCGCTATTTCGCCAAAAAGGGCTCGGTCACGGTTCTCGAGGTGATCGTGGACGATCCCGAGGCGGTGGGCGCGCTGCACGGGGCGCTGCGCCGGGCGGTCGGGCCGACCATCTATGTCACCGACTGGCGGCAAAGGAACGAGAGCTTCTTCACCGTGCTGGAGGTGGAGCGGAACGTGATGTTCCTCATCCTGAGCCTCATCGTCCTGGTGGCGGCTCTCAACATCATCTCGGGGCTGATGATGCTGGTGAAGGACAAGGGGCGCGACATCGCCATTCTGCGCACCATGGGGGCGAGCAAGGGGGCGATCATGCGGGTCTTCCTCATCACCGGCGCCAGCATTGGCGTCGTCGGCACGCTCGCCGGCCTCGTGCTCGGCATCATCGTCTGCATCAATATCGATTCCATCCGCCAGTTCATCGCGCGGCTGACGGGCACCAATCTGTTCGATGCCTCCATCTACTATCTGCAGACGCTGCCGGCGGACATGGATGTGCGCGAGACGACATCCGTTGTGCTGATGGCGCTTGCCCTCTCGGTGCTCGCAACCCTCTATCCCTCCTGGCGGGCATCCACGCTCGATCCCGTCGAAGCTCTTCGCTACGAATAGGCCGGCCGCCCGTGAAACCCACGACCAGCACGACCATGAAGCCCGTTCTGGGGCTTGCCGATCTCGAACGGCGCTATGCCCAGGGGCCGCGCGAGATCCGGGTCCTCGATGGGGCCTCCGCGCGGCTGATGCCGGGCGAGGCGGTGGCGCTGGTTGGCCCGTCGGGAGCCGGCAAGTCCACCCTGCTGCACATTGCGGGGCTCCTGGAGGTTCCGGACAGCGGCACCGTGACCATTGCCGGGCGCGATTGCAGCCGGCTCTCCGACATTGCGCGCACGCGCATCCGGCGCACCGAGATCGGCTTCGTCTATCAGTTCCATCAATTGCTGCCCGAGTTCTCCGCGCTGGAGAACGTGGTGCTGCCGCAGATGATCCTGGGGCGCAGCCGGCGCGAGGCGGAGGTGCGGGCGCGGGCGCTTCTCGCCGATCTCGGGCTCGAGGCGCGCGGCGAGCATCGCCCGGCGGAGCTCTCCGGCGGCGAGCAGCAGCGGGTCGCCATCGCCCGGGCCATCGCCAATGGCCCGCGCCTTCTTCTGGCGGACGAGCCCACGGGCAATCTCGACCCGCACACGGCCGAGCGTGTGTTTCACCAGCTTGTGGCACTCATCCGCGAGAGCCAGCTCGCGGCGCTCATTGCCACCCACAATCTGGAGCTCGCCCAGCGAATGGACCGCATATTGCGCCTCGAGGACGGCCGCCTGATCGACGGGTAGCAGCATGAAGGCGGGGGGCACGCCATCACTGCGATCATTGCAATCGGTGCGTGCGCTTGCTACAGAGCCGACGCGTGGGAGAGATGAGCAACGGGTTCGGTCTGCGAGGGCGCAGCGAGCCCGCGTTCATTGGCTGGACTGCATCGGTCCGAAAGGGAGGATCGTTCCCTCTCTAGACCACCGCGAATATCGTCGGGGTGCGCCATGGCGAGCATCACCATTCGCAAACTCTCGCCCGAGGACAAGAAGCGCCTTCGTCTGCGTGCAGCGGAGCATGGCCGCTCCATGGAGGAGGAGGCGCGGATCATTCTTCGCGAGGCTCTTAAAGGCGAGGAGGGTCCCCGAAGCGACCTCGGAGAGGCCATACGTGTTCTTCTCGCTCAGCACGGCATTGACGGCATCACGCTGCCCGACGTGCCGCGCGAGCCGATGCGTGAACCGCCCAAGCTCGGCTGATG
>JALUTE010000340.1 GCA_027058255.1 Methyloligella sp.
CTATCTGGCGAGCACCGAGCTCGCACGCGAGAAGGGCGCCTTTCCCCTCTTCGAGCGCGACCCCTTTCTCGCGGCCCCGGGCGTTGCCCGGCTCGAGAGCGACATACGCGCGGCCATTTCGCGCAACGGCATGCGCAACGGCACCGTCACGGCCATTGCACCGACGGGCACCATCTCCCTCCTTGCCGGCAATGTGTCGAGCGGCATCGAGCCGATTTTCGACCTCACCTATCGCCGCCGCGTCCTGCGCGCCGACGGCACCGCCGAGGAGGACGTGGTCTCGGACTATGCCTATGCCCTCTATCGCAGTCTCAAGGGCGCCGATGCGCCGCTGCCCCCCACCTTCGTCACCGCCAACGCCCTTTCGCCCAAGGCGCATCTCGCCATGCAGGCTGCCCTTCAGCGCCATGTGGACGGGGCCATTTCCAAGACCATCAACTGCCCCGAGGACATGCCCTTCGAGGCCTTCCGCGACATCTATGCCCGCGCCCACGCCCTCGGCCTCAAGGGCTGCACCACCTATCGGCCGAACCCAGTGACCGGGGCGGTGTTGAGCCGCGAGCAGGCCAGCGCCTGCGATGCGGTCGCCTGCGAGCTTGCCGCCAATGGGGCCGATGCACGCGAGCGCGCCATGCGCGCGAAGAAGGATGGAAGGGGCGGACGGGATGCAACGGGCGCGCCCGAGCCGGCAGCCGGCGGAGGCGGCGATGCGCCTGCGCCGGGGCACACCTCCGGCGCGCCTGCGCCGCCCACCCGCTCGCATGCCTCCTGCTGCGGCGACGACAGCGTGACGATTGTGCGCACACGCATGCCATAGACCGCACCGGCCAGTGCGGCCGCCGCGTGGAGCCACTCCCCGGCCGCCTCCCATTATGCGCATGATGCGCATGTCCGGCAGGCACGCCCCCTCCCTCGGCATGTCGCACCCTTGCAGGCACGGCTCTCGCACGTCGCCGGCGCGCCAGGTTCCGTGTCCGCACCGCCCGCTGGCGCGCTCCGCCGCACACGGGACGGGGAGGGTGGAGGGCGCATGCACCTGGAGACCTCGAAAAACCTCTCCTTCACCTCGTCACCCGGCTTGACCCGACAATGACGAGTTTTGGAGGTGTCCACCTGCATGTGGTCCGGCACGCGCTGTGCGAGCCGGATCGGAGCATGCCCAGGCGCGGGCATGGCGGGCCCGGTGCACAGGTCATCGGGCAGCCCTTTCACAAGCCGATTGACCTCGCTGGTATCTCGCCCCACATAAGGGGGCTTCGCCTCGCTTCACCCATTCCCGACCTCACGCCGCAGCGCGCCCATGGATCCGATCATCTCCATTCGAAACCTGTCCAAGACCTATGCCACGGGGCTCGAAGCGCTCCGCAATGTCGATCTCGATATAGACCGCGGCGAGATTTTCGCGCTGTTGGGGCCAAACGGGGCCGGGAAGACGACCCTGATCGGCATCGTCTGCGGCATCGTCAACGCCACCGCCGGCACGGTGAGCGTCGATGGCTTCGATATCGTGCGCGACTATCGCAAGACCCGGGCCCGGATCGGCCTCGTGCCCCAGGAGCTCACCACGGATGCGTTCGAGAGCGTGCTGCACACGGTCACCTTCTCGCGCGGCCTCTTCGGCAAACCCGCCGATCCGGCGCATATCGAGCGCGTGCTGCGCGCGCTCTCCCTCTGGGACAAGCGCGATGCGCGCATCATGACCCTTTCCGGCGGCATGAAGCGCCGGCTTCTCATTGCCAAGGCCCTCGCCCACGAGCCCGACATCCTCTTTCTCGACGAGCCCACGGCGGGCGTGGATGTGAGCCTGCGGCAGGATATGTGGAACCTCGTTCGCCGGATGCGCGAGACGGGCGTCACCATCATCCTCACCACCCATTACATCGAGGAGGCGGAGGACATGGCCGACCGCATCGGCATCATCAATGGCGGCCGGCTCATTCTGGTGGAGGACAAGGCGAGCCTCATGCTCAAGCTCGGCCGCAAGCGCCTGGTGCTGCATCTGGCCGAGCCCCTCGATGCCGTTCCGCCGGCGCTTGCCGCCTATGATCTGCAGCTCGGCGCGGGAGGGTGCGAGCTCATCTACACCTACGATACGCGCAAGGAGCGCACCGGCATCACGGCGCTCCTCAATGACATTCGCGAGGCGGGCATCGGCTTTCGAGACCTGCACACCACCCAGAGCTCCCTCGAGGACATCTTTGTCGATCTGGTGAAGAGGTCGCAATGAACATTCGTGCCATCTGGGCGATCTACAAGTTCGAAATGGCGCGCACCTGGCGCACGCTGATGCAGAGCATCATCTCGCCCGTGCTCTCCACCAGCCTCTATTTCGTCGTCTTCGGGGCGGCGATCGGCTCGCGCATCGCCGAGATCGAGGGCGTGGCCTATGGCGCCTTCATCGTCCCCGGCCTGATGATGATGTCGCTTCTCACCCAGAGCGTCTCGAACGCCTCCTTCGGCATCTACTTTCCGCGCTTCACGGGCACGATCTACGAAATCCTGTCCGCCCCCATCTCCTTCTTCGAGATCGTGCTCGGCTATGTGGGCGCGGCGGCCACCAAATCCATCCTGCTCGGGCTCATCATTCTCGCGACCGCATCGGTGATCGTGCCCCTCGAGATTCGCCACCCCGTCTGGATGATGGGCTTTCTCGTGCTGACCGCCGTCACCTTCTCCCTGCTCGGCTTCATCATCGGCATCTGGGCCGACGGTTTCGAGCAGCTTCAGATCGTGCCGCTTCTGGTGATCACGCCGCTGGCCTTTCTGGGGGGCAGCTTCTACTCCCTCGACATGCTGCCGCCCCTCTGGCAGCGGATCAGCCTGTTCAACCCGGTGGTCTATCTCATCAGCGGTTTTCGCTGGAGCTTCTCCGAGGTCTCGGATGTGAGCGTGGGGGTGAGCGTGGCCATGACCATGGGCTTCCTGGGGCTTTGCCTGACGGTCATCTGGTGGATCTTCCGCACCGGCTACCGCCTCAAGAGCTGAATCGCGCCGCGCAACCGCAGGCCGGTCCCGGCGCGGCGCACCCGAAGCCCCCTGGCGGAACGCGGCCGGGAGGATGGCCGCGGGCAGAGGCGCCGATCCCCAGGGAGCGCCGACGGGGGCAACCGAGGGGCCGGGCCCTGCCTGCGGCCGGCGAGGAGCCGCCAGCGTGCCCGAAGGCGGGGGGAGGCCGGCTCCTCAGATTGCGCCCTTCTTCATCTGCTCGGCGATGTAATCCGACTGGCGGATGGCCAGGGCCACGATGGTGAGCGTCGGGTTCTCGGCGCCGCCCGTCGTGAACTGGCTTCCATCGGACACGAACAGATTGGCGATGTCGTGGGTCTGCCCCCATTTGTTCACGACACCGTCGCGCGGCTTCTCGCTCATGCGGTTGGTGCCGAGATTGTGGGTCGAGGGATAGGGCGGCGTCGGGAAGGTCCGCACGGCCCCGACCGCGTCATAGACCGCCGCGCCCTGCTTGTAGGCATGGTTGCGCATGGCGACGTCGTTCGGGTGATCGTCGAAATGCACATTGGGGATCGGCATGCCGTACTTGTCCTTCTTGGTCGGGTGCAATGTGATGGCATTGCTCTCCTGCGGCATGTCCTCGCCCACCAGCCACATGCCGGCCATGTTCTCGTACATGTCGAGCGCCGAGGTGAAGGACCGGCCCCAGGCACCGGGGTCGAGAAAGGCCGCCATGAAAGGCAGGCCGAGTGAGAGGGTCTCCATCTCGTAGCCACCCACGAAACCGCGCTTGGGATCGTTCCTCGACTCGTCGGTGATGATGCCGGCCATGGTCGTGCCGCGATACATGTGCACCGGCTTGTCGAACACGGCGTAGACCGATCCGGTCATGTGGCGCATGTAGTTCTTGCCCACTTGGCCCGAGGAGTTGGCGAGCCCGTCCGGGAACATGTTGGAGTGGGAGTTCAGAAGCAGCCGCGGGCTCTCGATGGAGTTGCCGGCCACGCAGACGATGCGCGCCTTCTGCCGTTGCAGCTTGCCGTTCTTGTCCGCATAGACCACGCCGGTGACCTTGCCCTTGGCGTCATGCTCGATCTTGAGCACCTGGCTGTTCGGGCGCACCTCGAGCTTTCCCGTGTCCTCGCCCTTGGGAATATCCGAGTAGAGGGTCGACCATTTGGCACCGATCACACAGCCCTGGAAGCAGAAGCCGATCTGTCGGCACGAGGGCCGGCCGTCACGCGGCTTGGAATTGATGGCCATCCGGCCCGTGTGGCAGGTCTTGTAGCCGAGCTTGTCCGCGCCCGCCTTCATGACCTTGAAATTGTTGTTGCCGGGAAGGCCCGGAATGCCGTTGGTGCGCGTCACGCCCATATTGCTCTCGGCCTTGGCATAATAGGGCTCGAGCTCCTCGAGTGTGAGCGGCCAGTCGAGCAGGTTGGCGCCCGGGATGTCCCCATAGGTGGTGCGGGCCTTGAACTCGTGCGCCTGGAAGCGAAGCGAGGCACCCGCCCAGTGCACGGTCGAGCCGCCCACTGCCTTCACGATCCAGGCCGGCAAGCCGGAGAAATCCTTGGCTATGCGCCAGCTCCCCGATGTGGTGCGCGGATCCAGCCACGAGATCTTCGAGAACATCGTCCATTCGTCATTGACGAAATCGTCGATCTCGTGCCGTCCTCCGGCCTCCAGAATGACCGTGTCGATCCCCTTGCGCGCAAGCTGCGATCCGAGCGTTCCGCCGCCTGCGCCTGATCCGATCACGACGACGACGCTGCTGTCGTCGAGCTTGTAGGGTGCGCCCATGTCTCAATTCTCCTCCCGAAAAATCCTCTCTCCCGTGCCGAGGCGTAGACAGGTGCCTTACAGCCAGTCGATGTCGTTGAAACCACGCTCGAGATAGCCGCCCTTGGAAGCGGATTCGCCCTCATAGCCGAAGATCGGCCACACCTCCTTGTTGTTGTAGAGTCCCGTCACCAGGCCACCCCGGATTTTCTGGAAGAAGGCGCCGTGCTCGATCTGGCGCAGCAGTGCCACCCGATCGGCCTCCCACCCCACGCCCACATAGGGCGCGCCATGCGCCGCCTTGGCCAGGCCGTCGAGGGTGGTGACACCGTTCTCGATGAGCTTGCGCAGCGCCGCGTCCTTGCCCGCCTGGGCGTCGTAGCCCTTCACCGCGAGCGCATAGAAGCGGTCCGCCAGCCGGTCGTGCGGATAGATGTCGCGGGCCATCTGGATCAGAGTGTGCATGGTCTCGGGCTTGAGCGCCTCGACCTTCACGCCCCAGGCCTCCGTCGCGCTGATGAGGGCACCGCTCGAGATCACCAGGGCGATGGCGCCGCTCGAGGCGATGAAATTGCGCCGCGTGACGGCGGGGCCCTTGCCTGCACTCTCCATGGTTTTTTCCTCCTGTTTTCTCTGGATGGCGGAGCCGTCCGGCCGAACCGCCGGCCGCGTCCTGGCATGGGCTCTCAGCGGTAGCGGCCGTGCTTCTCCAGCACTTCGATCTTGTATCCGTCGGGGTCTTCGACGAAGAAGAAGCGCGCCATCAACGCCCCGTCGCGATGGAACTCCACAATGTCGCGCACAGGAATCCCGGCATCGCGAAGGCGGCCATGCTCGCCATCGAGGTCCTCTACCGCAAAGGCCACATGCCCATAGCCGTCGCCATGAGTGTAGGGTTCGGTGCGATCGTGATTGATGGTCAGCTCGATCTCGAAATCCGCCTCGTCATTGCGCATATAGACGAGCGTGAAGTCGTCGAAGACGAAGCGATCGGCGATTTCCAGCCCGAACGCCTCTCGATAGAACGCAACGGACCGGTCCTCCTCGAGGACCCGGATCATCACATGGATGGCCTTCGCCATGGTGCTCTGGCTCCCTCGTCCGCTCCCATCCGGGACCGGCCATTGCCGGACGGAACGAGCATAGGAGGGATCGCAACGCGATAGGTAGTATGGAGATACTACAGCGCCAAGGCGCGGAGGATGACGGGGAACGGAAAAGGCAGAAGAGCGCCGCCCGCTCGCCGGCCGGGCGCTGTGAGCGGCACAAGGGGATCATTCGGCGGGGATCATTCGGCGGCGATCATTCCCGCCGACTGTCTCGCTTCCTCCTGGAGGCGGGCCTCCGCCGCCCGGTCGCCGCGAATGGTGCCCACATAGGTGAGGCAGGCGCAGCGCAGCAGCGAGGTGAAATTGTGAGTATCGCCCGAAAGCTCCAGGACCTCGTCATGCAGGGTCGTCAAGAAGCGTGGTAGCGCCATGTTCTGGGTGTGGGCGATTTCCTCCAGGATTGTCCAGAACGCATGCTCCAGACGGATGCTTGTGGCATGTCCGCCCAGGCGCACGGACCGTGTTTGATAGGCATAGGATTCCGGCCGCTGACCGGCGAAAATCTGGCACATGCTCGCATCCTCCCAACTCGAGCCTGTCGGCCAGTATAGCACCTCTCGCCGGATCATCGGAATTGGCCGTCCCGCCAATGGTGCCGTGGGCGCCGGAGAGGCGGTGCGCGCCATGGGTCGCGGCGTGCGCCCGCGACGGAGCGCATGCCGGTTTTTCGCATCAGCCTCTGCCTCTGCGGGCCCGCATTCGGCCGTCGCTCCCGGCTCGGCGGGCTTCGCGCCGGCCTTGGCCTCAGCCCTGCTCGATGGCGCGCTTCTGGAACTTCTCCCCGAACGCCAGGAAGAAGCGGAGCGTGCGCTGGGCCTCCGGCTTGGAGACCATGGAGAGCGTTGCGAGCAAGCCGCCTCTCACCGGACCCTGGCTCGTCTCCTTGACCGCCTCCTCCATCGAGATGCGCAGATTGTCGGCGAGCGTTGCCATCTCCTCGGTCGCGACCGTGTTCAGCATGTGCTCCAGGAAGGCGAACAGCCGCTCCAATATGCTGTCGGTCATGGCGTTCCGGGCGCCGTGAATGAGCGTCACCAGCTCGAACAGTGTGGCGAGCGCGCCAGTGCGATGGAGCTCGGTGAGCTGGTCCAGCACATAATGGATCGCGGCGCGGGTCTCGTCGTCGTTCAGCCGGTCGACGACCTCGAGCGCATTGGCGCCCGTGACGGCGAGGCGCTCGACCATGGAGTCGGTGAGGGCATCCTGAACGGCCGTGAGCAGGCGGGCCAGCTCCTGGGCTTCGGCCTGGGACGTGCCGGCGCCGGCCTGGGCGCCGTTGGTCTGGGTATCGTTCATGGGACGAACCTCCTACAGCAGGCCGCGTGCCGACAACCAGTACAGGCGGTTATAGGCGAGCTTGAACCAGTGGATCATCTGCGACGGCGGGCCCGGATTGGGCGGCGTCGTGTAGTTGAACCACACATAGGTTCCCGAATCGAGCCCGGTCTCGACGAAACAGAAGACCTTGCCATCATATTTGCGGGCCATCCGCCCTTCGAGAATGAGCGAGGTGAGATTGTCGATGATGGTGTCGGCCTCGAAATGGGCCGTCGAGCCGGCCTTGGAGATGGGAATGTCCGTCGTGTCGCCGCAGACGAACACGTTGTTGGTCTCCCCGCACAGGAGCGTGTCCTTCTGGGTCGGGACCCAACCGCCGTCGCCGAGGCCGGAGTCCATGATGACCTGCGCGCCGGAATGGGGCGGTATGGTGACCAGGAGATCATAGTCGAGGGTCACCTCCTCCTCCGAGGTGATGGTGCGCGCGGCCGGGTCCACCGACTTGGTGTTGAAGAAGGTCTCATACTTGATGGCCTGGCTGTCGAAGGCGGGCTTGGCCCAGTGCGCCACCGGCTCGAGGGCGTGCAGCCGGCCGATGGGATAGGTGTAGGTGATCTCGCACTTGTCGAGAATGCCCTTGGCCTTGAAATGCTCCCGCAGCATGAAGGTGATCTCCAGCGGGGCCACGGGGCATTTGTGCGGAGCGTTGACATTCACAACCACCTTGCCGCCCTCGAAGGCATCGAGCGCGTCGCGCATCTTGCGCGCGCCTTCCAGGTCGTAGAACCAGTGCGCCCCCTCCGTCATGCCGGGTATGGCGTCATGGCGCAGGCGCGATCCGGTGGCGATGACCAGATAGTCATAGCTGTGCGTCATGCCCGACTGGGTGTGGACGCGCCGGTTCTCGATGTCGATCTGGGTCGCGGGATCGACGAAGAAATTGACACAGGAGTGCAGAACCGAGCGCTGGTCGCGGAAGAGCTCATGCTCGCGGATGCGCCCGAACGGCACATAGAGAAGGCCCGGCTGGTACATGTGCTTGTCCGTGGTCCCCAGCATGGTGATGGAGACCTCGCTGCAACGCAGCTCGGAGCGCAATTGCCGGCAGAGCCCATTGGCGATGATGGTGCCGGCCAGACCGCCACCGACGATGAGGATCTGTTTGGTCATGTGAGGCGTCCTCCCTTGACATGAGTCTCGGTTCCGGGTTCCCGGTTCCGGGGGCTTGCGTTTCCACGGGGCTTTCCTACCTGGTCGGATCACGCCTTCCCATGGGTGCCCCGCGCAGTCTTCCGGCCGTTCTGTGTGCGGCCGTTGCGGCCAACGGCCTATTTCATGCGCTTGACCACGATGCTCCAATGGTCGTCCCGCTCCTCGACGGCGACCACCTCGTGCTTGACCTTGGCGACCCAGTCCGGAATGTCCTTGGCCGAGCCCTTGTCGGAGGAGAGGATCTCCACCTCGTCGCCGACCTCCACCAGCTTGATGGCGGCAATGAGCTCCATCAGCGGGCCGGGGCAGAAGGCGCCACGGGCATCGACTGTCTTGCGTTCGGGCATGGATTTGGCTCCCTGTTGACGATCCCTGCGTGTCCCGCGCCGCAGCGCGGATCAGATGACCACGAGCTGACCGCTTTCGGCGTCGGCGAGAAACTTGGTCAGCCCCGCCGGTGGCTCGAACAGGTCCTCGACCAGGTCCTCCTCCTTCCAGCCCGTGACGTCCATGGCCATGGAGCAGGGAAAGACCTTGAGCTCGCCGAGCATCTTGCCCTGCTGCAGGAGCTGCACGGGATCGGGTGCGCCCTTCTCCTTGAGAATGGCAGAGAATTCACCGCCCCGATAGTCACCCTGGCGGCTCTTGAGGAAGGCGAACATGGCATTCATGGACACGAAGACCTGGACCGGACGCTCCGACACGGCGGCAACCGACGCGACCATGCCGGCCATCTGGATCTTCTCATGCTCGCCCGAGCAAAGCAGTACGAAAAGCGGCGGTGCGCTCATTCGGTTTCCCTCCTGCGCCAAGATGCATGGATCACGGCCTAATATATCGGCTGAAATCGGAATGGAATCCCAATCATATGCGGAAATGCGCGATTTCAATCCTAACGCGGTTGCCGCCGCCTTTGCAATGGATCGAAGGTCTAGCCGCACTTTTGGCGCGAGCGGGGCCGCCGACTGAGACCCTTTCGCCACACCTTCGCGATTGTCTTGCCGGGTCGCGATCATTCCCGCTTGACGCGGGGGCGAGCGAGCTGCTTGCCTCGGGGCGCGTGTCGGTTCCCCATGAGGGTCGCGCGGCAACCCGCTCGGTTGCTGCCGGGACGCTCGGGGATGAAAAGGGAACGCGGTCAGGATGCCGCATCGCTTCGCGCGGTGCGCGATATCCAAAGCCGCGGCTGCCCCCGCAACTGTGGGCGGCGAGCCTGCCTCATCATGCCACTGCCGGGCCGACGAGACGGGTCCGGCGGGAAGGCGAGGCCAGGCGTTCGAGCCGCGAGCCAGGAGACCTGCCGGCACGGGTCGCCCATCCGGCGCGCGGGGTGCGCGCGGGAGCGGACCATCCGTCGTGGCGACTGATCGAGGTGTTCGGGCGTTGCGATCGGGAGTCCGGGGGGCGGTCAGGCGTGGTGTTCCTCCCACAGATGACATGAGACAGGCATCGGGCGACGTGCGCGCGACAACGCGCATGCCGGACCTTCGTGCCTGTCCAGCCTTCTCCAGACCGGCCATCGACTGCGGCGCCCGGCACGAACGTGTCGGTACGCATGAGGGAGATGTGCATGTCTGGTTTCACGCAGGCATTGGGAATCATGGACGGCCAGGCATCGGGCTGCGCCGCCGGATGGCGGTGGCGCCGGAGGTGGCGGGCGCTCGGCGCCCTGGCCTTTGGGTTGGGCGTGGCACTCGCCGGGCCGGGTGTGGCACGCGCGCAGGTCGGCGGCGCGACGGAGCTCGAGGACATCGTGATCGAAGGCGTGAGCCTGGAGAGCGCGCCGGTGGCGGAGGCGCGCCAGGGCAGCGCCGTCTCCGTGGTGACGGGTGAGACGCTCGCGCGGCGCCAGCTGCGCAACGCCGCGGACGCCCTCAGGGCGCTTCCGGGCGTTTC
>JALUTE010000341.1:0-8555 GCA_027058255.1 Methyloligella sp.
TGACCGAGCGCATCTATCTCGACACCAACGCGACCGCGCCCCTGTGGCCTGCGGTGCGCTCCGCCATGGCGGCGGCGTTCGAGGTGCATGGCAACCCCTCCTCGGTCCATGCCGAGGGGCGCCGGGCGCGTGCGCTCATCGAGGAGGCGCGCGCCGATGTCGCCCGTCTCACGGGCGCGGAGCCGGGCGAGGTCGTCTTCACCGGTGGCGGCACGGAGGCGAACAACATGGTGCTCGGTGCCGGATGGGACACCATCCTGTGTGCGGGCATCGAGCATGACTGCGTTCTGGCGCCGGCGCGCGCCTCGGGCGCGACCATCGTCGATCTGCCGGCAAGCCGCCGCGGGGTCGTCGAGGTCGAGACGGCAGAACGGGTGATCGCGGGCCTCGGCGAGGACGCGGGCGAGGTGCTCCTGGCGCTGCAGATGGCCAATAACGAGACCGGCGCCCTCCAGCCCCTGGGCGAGATCGCCGCCATGGCCCGCGAGGCCGGTATCGCGGTTCACAGCGATGCGGTGCAGGCGGTGGGAAAGATTCCGGTCGATTTCGCGGCCCTCGGCATCGACAGCATGGCGCTGTCCGCCCACAAGATCGGCGGGCCGAAGGGGGTGGGCGCGCTGATTGCCAGGCCCGATGCGCGCATGGCGCCGCTCCTGCGCGGCGGCGGGCAGGAGCGCGGCCGGCGGTCGGGCACCGAGAACGTGATCGGCATTGCCGGGCTCGGCGCTGGCGCGCGCGAGGCCCTGGCGGCGCTCGAGGATTTCGCAAGGCTGGCAGAGCTCAGGGATCGCCTGGAGCGCGAGATCCGCGCTCTCGCGCCTCAGGCCGTGGTGATCGCCGAGGACGCCCCGCGCCTGCCCAACACGTCCTGCGTGGCTCTGCCCGACCGGCGCGCCGAGACCCTGGTCATCGCTCTCGATCTCGCGGGGCTCGCCGTGAGCTCGGGCGCGGCCTGCTCCTCCGGCAAGGTGGCGCGCTCGCATGTTCTCGACGCCATGGGGCTCGAGGAGGCGGTCTCGGCGGGCGCCATCCGCATAAGCCTCGGCTGGCAGACGCGCAATGCGGATATCGACGGTTTCCTGCGCGCCTTCGCCGCCATCGTGGCCGAGACCGGTGGCGATGGAACGCAAACCGCACGGAGCGCCGCCTGACGGTCGGCGCAGAGAAACGCATGGGCGCTGCGCGACGCGAAACGTGCCCGCAAGAGATGTGACCTGGAAGGAAGACGAGGACCATGGCAGCAGTTCCCGAGACGGTCGAGCAGGTCAAGGACCTGAGTGTCGATCAGTACAAATACGGCTTCACGACCGACATCGAGACCGTGAAGGCGCCCAAGGGGCTGAGCGAGGAGGTGATCCGCTTCATCTCTGCCAAGAAGGACGAGCCCGAATGGATGCTCGCCTGGCGGCTCGATGCCTATGAGCGCTGGAAGACCATGACCGAGCCCCGCTGGGCCTGCGTCCACTACCCCAAGATCGACTTCCAGGACCTCTATTACTATTCCGCGCCCAAGAGCACGCAAGGGCCGAAGAGCCTGGACGAGGTCGATCCCGAGCTCCTGCGCACCTATGAAAAGCTCGGCATTCCGCTGGAGGAGCAGAAGGTGCTCGCCGGCGTCGAGGGCGCGCGCGTCGCGGTCGATGCGGTGTTCGACAGCGTCTCGGTGGTCACCACCTTCAAGGAGGAGCTCGCCAAGGCGGGCGTCATCTTCTGTCCCATGTCCGAGGCGGTGCGCGAGCATCCCGATCTCGTGCAGAAATATCTCGGCTCCGTGGTGCCCAAGTCGGACAATTTCTATGCCGCCCTCAACTCGGCAGTGTTCTCCGACGGCTCCTTCGTCTATGTGCCCGAGGGCGTGCGCTGCCCCATGGAGCTCTCCACCTATTTCCGCATCAACGAGAAGCAGACCGGCCAGTTCGAGCGCACCCTCATCATCGCCGACAAGGGGGCCTATGTGAGCTATCTCGAGGGCTGCACGGCGCCCATGCGCGACGAGAACCAGCTTCACGCCGCCGTGGTGGAGCTGGTGGCACTGGACGATGCGGAGATCAAATATTCCACGGTCCAGAACTGGTATCCCGGGGACAAGGAGGGCAAGGGCGGCGTCTACAACTTCGTCACCAAGCGGGGCGACTGCCGCGGCCGCAATTCCAAGATCTCCTGGACCCAGGTGGAGACCGGCTCGGCCATCACCTGGAAATATCCGAGCTGCATCCTGCGCGGCGACAACTCCCGCGGCGAGTTCTACTCCATCGCCATCTCCAACGGCCATCAGCAGGTGGACAGCGGCACCAAGATGATCCATCTCGGGCGCGGCACCTCGAGCCGGATCATCTCCAAGGGCATCTCGGCCGGCCACTCGTCCAACACCTATCGCGGCCTCGTCTCGGCGCACCGCAAGGCGGTGGGGGCGCGCAATTTCACCCAGTGCGACAGCCTGCTCATCGGCGACCAGTGCTCGGCGCATACCGTGCCCTATATCGAGGCCAAGAACGCCCATGCCCATTTCGAGCACGAGGCGACCACCTCGAAGATCTCGGAGGATCAGCTCTTCTACTGCATGGCGCGCGGCCTCGACGAGGAGGCGGCGGTGGCGCTCATCGTCAACGGTTTCGTGCGGGACGTGCTCCAGCACCTGCCCATGGAGTTCATGGCCGAGACGCAGAAGCTCATCGGCATCTCGCTGGAGGGCAGCGTCGGCTGAAGAACGCAAGGCGTCACACCAGGAGCACCGGCTCCTGTGGCGCGCACGCCCGATCTCGGCGCGAAGAGCGAGGCCGAGGTCGTCGGATAAGGACAGGAAAAAGATACATGCTTGAGATCAAGAACCTTCACGTCCGGGTCGAGGACGAGGACACGGAAATCCTGCGGGGCATCGACCTCGCCGTGCCGAAGGGCGAGGTGCATGCCATCATGGGGCCGAACGGCTCCGGCAAGTCGACCCTCTCCTATGTCATCGCCGGCAAGGACGGCTATGAGGTGACCGACGGCTCCATCACATGGGACGGCGAGGACCTGCTCGCGCTCTCCCCGGACGAGCGGGCGGCCAGGGGCGTCTTTCTCGCCTTCCAGTATCCGGTGGAGATCCCGGGCGTGGCGACGCTCACCTTCCTGCGCACCGCCGTGAATGCCGTGCGCAAGGCCAGGGGCGAGAAGGAGCTCAACACGGCCGACTTCATGCGCCTCGTGCGCGAGAAGGCCGAGGCGCTCGGCGTCAAGCAGGACATGCTCAAGCGCGGGCTGAATGTCGGCTTCTCGGGCGGCGAGAAGAAACGCAACGAGATCCTGCAGATGGCGCTTCTCGAGCCGACGCTCTGCGTGCTCGACGAGACGGATTCGGGCCTCGATATCGACGCCCTGCGTATCGTCTCGGAGGGCGTGAACACGCTGCGCGGTCCCGAGCGGGCCATGCTGGTCATCACCCATTACCAGCGCCTGCTCAACTATATCGTCCCCGACCGTGTGCATGTCCTCCAGGAGGGCCGCATCGTGCGCTCCGGTGGCAAGGAGCTCGCCGAGGAGCTGGAGCGCACCGGCTATGCGGAGTTCGGTGAAGGAAAGGCAGCCTGATGACCGTCCAGATCGTAAAGACCCCCGCCGAGGAAGCGCTGGAGAGCGCCTTCGCCGCAATGCGCGATGGGCTATCGGGCGCCGCGGGCGATTTCGCGCCCGCCCTGCGCGACGCAGCCATGGCGACCTTCCGGGAGCTCGGCCTGCCGGGCCGGCGCGTGGAGGAGTGGAAGTACACCGATCTGCGCGGCCTGCTGCGGGACGTGCCGGAGCCCATTCGCGCCTCAGGCGACACGCTGTCGGAGACCGATCTCTATGACGTGCTCGGCATCGATCTCGACGAGTTCCTGGCCTATCGCATCGTCATCGCCGATGGCGCCTTCGCGCCGGAGCTCTCCCATTTCGAGGGCACTGACGCGCTCTTCCAGGTTCTGCCGCTCTCGGAGGCGCTCGCCAATCCGCCAGACTGGTTCCGCGAGGGTTTCGGCAAGGTCAACCCGCCCGAGCGCGACGCCAGCTTGGCCCTCAACACCGCCTTCATGACCGACGGCGTGGTCATTCGCATCGCGGATGGCGCCAAGCTCGACCGGCCGCTGCATCTGGTGTTCATCACCGGCTCGACCAGGCGCGGCATGGTCACCAACCGCAATTTCATCTCCGTCGGCGAGGGCGCGGCGGCGACCATCCTCGAGACCTATGGCGCCCGGCGCACGCCGGACATGCTGCGCAATGCTGTGACCGAGATCACGCTCGGCCATGGCGCTGAGGTGGAGCATCTGAAATATCAGAACGAGGGCCGCATGGGCCTGCATCTCTCGAGCTGGATGGCGGCCATCGGCCCGGGGGCGCGCTACAGGGCCTTCCAGTTCTCCATCGGCGCAGGGCTCGCGCGCAATCAGATCTTCACACGCTTCACCGGCGAGGGGGGCGAGGCCGATGTCTCCGGCGCCTTCATGGTCTGGGACGAGCAGCATGCCGACACGACGGTGGTGATCGACCATGCCGTGCCCCATTGCAAGAGCCGCGCGCTCTTCAAGGGCGTGATCGACGACAAGGCGCGCGGCGTGGTGCAGGGCAAGATTGCCGTGCATCCCGGGGCCCAGAAGACCGATGCCAATCTCATGGCCCATGGGCTGATGCTCTCCGAGCGGGCGGAGTTCGATGCCAAGCCCGAGCTGGAGATCTATGCCGACGATGTGGTCTGCGGCCACGGCGCCACCACGGGCGAGCTCGATGAGGACATGCTGTTCTACCTGCGTGCGCGGGGCCTCGATGTCAATCAGGCGCAGGCCCTGCTCACCGTCGCCTTTGTCGGCGAGGCCCTGGAGAAGGTGGAATGCGCGCCGGTGCGCGAGGCGTTCGTGGCGCGCGCCGCCGCCTGGCTCGGCAGCGACAAGAGCTGAGAATCGATTGCGAGAGGACGCGAGCAGCCCATGACGACACTCGAGGCCGAAAGCACGGCGAGAGGCGCGCGCGGGCGCCGACCAGCGCTCGACGTGGAGCTGGTGCGCAGCGATTTTCCCATCCTCTTTCGCGAGGTCTACGGCAAGCCGCTGGTCTATCTCGACAACGGTGCCTCGGCCCAGAAGCCGCGCCCGGTGCTGGATGCGATCCTCAACGCCTATCAGCTCGACTACGCGAACGTGCATCGCGGGCTGCATTTCCTCTCCAATGCGGCGACCGCCAAGTTCGAGCAGGCGCGCATAACGGCGGCGAACTTCCTCAACGCCGCCCATGACGAGGAGATCATCTTCACCCGCAACGCCACCGAGGCGATCAACCTCGTGGCCCAGTCCTTCGGCGGCACGGTGATTGGCGAGGGCGACGAGATCGTCCTCTCCATCATGGAGCACCATTCCAACATCGTGCCCTGGCACTTCCATCGCGAGCGCCGGGGCGCGGTGCTGAAATGGATCCCCGTGGACGACGCCGGCGCCTTCCGCATCGAGGATTTCGAGGCCCTGCTCACCGAGCGCACGAAAATGGTCGCCATCACCCAGATGTCGAACGTGCTCGGCACGGTGGTGCCGGTGCGCGAGGTGGTCGCGCTCGCCCATGAGCGGGGGATTCCCGTGCTCGTGGACGGCAGCCAGGCGGCCGTGCACATGACCGTCGATGTGCAGGAGATCGGCTGCGATTTCTATGTCTGCACCGGCCACAAGCTCTACGGCCCCACGGGCATCGGCGTGCTCTATGGCAAGAGGGAGCATCTCTCCGCCATGCCGCCCTATATGGGCGGCGGCGAGATGATCGAGGAGGTGACGGTCGACCGGATCACCTATGGCAAGCTGCCGCACCGCTTCGAGGCCGGAACGCCGCCCATCGTCCAGGCGATCGGCCTGGCTGCGGCGCTCGACTATATGAGCGAGGTCGGGCGCGAGCGCATCGCCGCTCACGAGGCCGATCTGACCGACTATGCCCACGCGCGCTTGTCCGAGGTCGAGGGGCTCACCATCTATGGAACCGCACCCGGCAAGGGGAGCATCGTCTCCTTCAATCTTGAAGGCGTGCATCCGCACGATGTGAGCACGATCATCGACCGGTCGGGCGTGGCGGTGCGGGCGGGTCACCATTGCGCCCAGCCCCTGATGGAGCGCTTCGGGGTCACGGCCATGTGCCGGGCATCCTTCGCCATGTACAACACCCGCGCGGAGATCGACGCCCTGGCCGAGGCGCTGGAGAAGGCACGCGATTTCTTCGCCTGAAACGCGCGGGCCCGGTGCCGTTGGGCGGATGCAATGAACGAGAGCGAGACAATGAGCGACGAGACCGCGAACATGGAAGGCAGGACCGCCCGGAGGCCCATCGAGCGCGACGTTCTGGCGCCCGATGCGGCAACGGCCGCGGGGACTGCGGGTGCCCCCTCGCAAGGCGAGACGCGAGGGGAGGGCGAGGCAGGGCCTGATCATCGCGCCGCCTCCGCATCGCCGGAGGGCCAGGCGGGCCGGCCTGCGCTCGGCGACGACGAGATCGCGCGCCTCAGAGACGCCATCGTGGCCGCCCTCAAGACCGTGTACGATCCGGAGATCCCGAGCGACATTTACGAGCTCGGCCTCATCTACAAGGTGGACATTGACGATGCGCGCAATGTCGCCGTCGAGATGACACTCACGGCGCCCGGCTGTCCCGTGGCCGGGGAGATGCCCCAATGGGTGGAGAACGCGGTGCGGTCCGTCCCGGGGGTTGGCGATGTGGAGGTGAAGCTCGTCTTCGATCCGCCCTGGGATCCGAGCCGCATGTCCGACGAGGCACGCCTGGCGCTCAACATGTTCTATTGAGGGCGAGAGGCTTGCCGCCACCTGTTCCGACCCGCCACGCACCACCGAAATGCCATGACGGACACATGAGAGAGACGCGATCCATGAGCACGACGAACACCGGCGACCGGCCGAAGATACTCACCCTCACCGAGGCGGCCGCCGACCGCATCAAGCAGATCATGGCCAATTCCGACCGCCCCATCATCGGCTTGCGTGTCGGTGTCAAGAAGGGCGGTTGCGCCGGCATGGAATACACCATGGACTATGCCGAGGAGGCCACGCCCGGCGACGAGATCGTCGAGGACAAGGGGGTGAAGATCCTGATCGACCCGATGGCGATCCTCTTCCTTCTCGGGACTACCATGGATTACCGGGTGGACAAGCTGTCGGCCGGCTTCGTGTTCGACAATCCCAATCAGACGAGCGCCTGCGGATGTGGCGAGTCGGTTGAGATCGCGCCGGCGTCCGAGGAGGCGCTCAAGAATCTCGACGTGGCGCTGCCCGGCGATCGGCGCTGACGGCGCTGACGGCGCGAGGCGCCCAAAGGCTTGACCCGCCCGCACGCCGGACGGCGCAGGCACACCATGCCCGGGACCCGGGAGATATCAGCCCTCGTTGCGCACGGGGCGCTTGAGGAACTCCGGCACGTGAGAGCCGAGCCCGCGCACGGGTGCGCCCTTCTTCTTCGCAGCCGGCTTGGCCTCCTTGGCGGGCGCGGATGCTCTGCGCCCTGCGGCATCCTCGCGGCTGGCGGGGCTGACGGGCCGGGGCTTGGCGCTTGCCGTGCCGCGCTCCGCGGGCCGGCGCGTGCGGCTGCGTGATCGCGCTGGCGCGTCCGTCTTGGGCGCCGCCTCCGCCTTCGGCGAAGCCTCCGATCGTGCGGCCGCAGGGGGATCGCCCTTTGCCGGCGCCGGTGCCTTGCTCGCACTCTCGGACCGCCCGCGGCCGCCCCGCCGGCGCGGCCTGCGGGCCTGCACCGCATCCTTGCGCTCGGCGCGCGCGGCGTTTCTGCCCCCGCGCGAGGCACCGCCGCGACCCCGGCCACGCCGGCGCGCCCGGCCCTCGCTCAGCGCCTCCTCGTCCGGCGGCTCGCCGATCCACGCGATCGGCTGCTTTGTGAGCGCCTCGATCTCGGCGAGCATCTTCATGTCGTCGGCGGTGACCAGCGTTGCGGCGAAGCCCTTGCGCCCGGCCCGGCCGGTGCGGCCGATGCGGTGGACATAGTCCTCCGCATGCACGGGCACGTCGAAATTGAACACATGGCTCACCTCGGGAATGTCGAGCCCGCGCGCGGCCACGTCGCTGGCGGCCAGCAGGGCGATCTCGCCATTGCGGAAGGCCTCGAGCGTGGCCATGCGCTCATGCTGGTTCATGTCCCCGTGCAGAGCGCCGGCATTGAAGCCGTGCTTCAGGAGCGAGCGGTGCAGGATGGCCACGTCCCGCTTGCGGTTGCAGAAGATGATGGCATTCTTCAACGCCTCCCCCTGCTCGCGGATGAGCTGGCGCAGGGCCTCGCGTTTCTCCGCCGGCTCGGCCGACACGAAGAGGGCGCGCTGGGTGATGGTTCCCGCCGCCGTCGACGGGGGGGAGGCCTCGATGCGCACCGGATCGCGCAGGAACTGCTTGACCAGGCGCTGGATCACCGGCGGCATGGTCGCCGAGAAGAAGAGCGTCTGACGGCGCGGCGGCAAGAGCTTGGCGATGCGCTCGATATCGGGGATGAACCCCATGTCCAGCATGCGGTCCGCCTCGTCGATGACGAGAATCTCGACGGCGGTGAGCAGG